>JADLDC010000358.1 GCA_020846885.1 Acidobacteriota bacterium
CCGAGAATGTCTCAAGCAGGTCCTGTTTTTCCTCGACGCTTATACGCAGATGCGAGCTCATCGCGTCCGAGATCTGCCCAGCCGAGATACCGCGAAGGCTTGCGTGAAGAGCATCAGTATAAGCATCGGGCGAAACCCGCAAAAATTGTTCGACCAGCGTGTGTATCTTTTGCAGCAGCCCGTCTGTCCGGAACCCCGACTCATCTACCGATTGGATCTTGCGGACGTGAGCATAGAACATGCCGTCCTCATCCTGTTCGATCCTGACCGACTCACCGCGGTCGCGTCCCTCAACAACGACCTTGATCTGCCCATTTTCCTGCCGCTGGGCCTGAAGGATACGCCCGAGCGTGCCGGTCTTGTAGATCTGATCCGCCGAAGGCTCATCGACGGTTGCGTCGTGCTGCGTCGCGAGAAAGATGTCGCGCTCGCCCGACATCGCTTCTTCCAACGCCCGCACAGAGCTTGGGCGCCCGATCTTGAAAGCGACCTTCGTATAAGGAAAGATCACGACGTCGCGGATCGGGACCATTGGATAGCGCTTAATGTCCGAAGGCATCTGGTCTGAAAATTCTTGCATACTGATGAGGGAACCGGATGGCCCGCAGCGTGTTGTACCAATACTGCGGGTTAATTACTATTTACGCAAAATCGGTTCTGAAAAGCAATATTAAAGAACCCCTGAGCTTTATCACGTTCGATTCAACACAAATACGCAATATCACAAAACTTCTAAAAATCTTCTTTGTTTCGCAGTCCGGCCGCGGCTTCACCCCACCCCCGCACCAGATCAAATTGCGGCCGGAAGCCCAGTTCTTTTTGGATCTTCGACCCGTCAACCGCGATGTCCTCCAGAAATTTGTCCAGAAGCCGGCGGCTTACCGGCGGATCGATCCCAAGGCCCCTTGCCAACGCTTCAGCAGCCGTTATCCCAAGCCGAACAGGTGCCAGCGGAAGCCGTAGGCGCGAAACTTTCGTCCCAAGCGCAGCGGCTATCGCGTCGGTGACCTGCCGGAGGGTGTGTACCGTTCCGTCAGAAACATTATAGGCCGAACCGCCCGCAGCACGTTCAGCCGCCAATGCGGCAGCAGTGGCTGCGTCCGATTGATGAACCAGTGTCCGGCGGTTCAAGCCGCTACCGATAAAAAAGAATCTTCCCCGCGAGATAGCCCTGGCAAGCCGAAGATAATTTCCCTTCATTCGAGAACCATAAACGGCGGCCAACCGCAACACCGTGCCGATCGGTTCGCCTTCGCTGTTTGCGGCGGCAAGAACAATGCGTTCACCCTCCGCCTTCGTTTTTGCGTATATTCCGGCCGGCGCCAACTCGCTCGTTTCGTTCCAGAAGCTTCCCGCAACACTCGGGCCATATACATTGATCGTGCTGAAAAAAATAAACTTCCGCACGGGGAATGCGGCCGCGGCCGTGACCAGGTTTCCCGTTCCCTCTACATTTACCGCAAGATATTCTTCACGTGCGGCCTCGCTCGGATCATTTATATGAAGCTTTGCCGCAAGGTGAAAGATCCAGTCAACGCCTGCAATGGAATGCCGGAGAACTTCCAGGTCATTCAGATCGCCGGCGACCACATCCACCGGGCCGCCGAAATGGCCCGTCGTAACGGGCCCTCGCGCCAGGACGCGGACATCGTGGCCTCGGTCCAGCAATTCCCGTACAAGCGGCGCACCCACTACACCGGTTGCTCCCGTGACCAGACATTTTCGCTTGGCTATTTCTTCCATTCCGCGGCAACCGTGCGAAGCAGCTCGATATATTTCAGCATAACCTCGTCCTTGCTCAGGTTCTCAAGCAAAAATCGCCTCCCATTTTCGCCAAGCCTGTTCAATTCACTGGCCGGCATTCGCTGCATCCGTTCGATCGCTTCGGCCAAAGCGGCGGCATTTTCCGGCTCGGCCACGACTCCTGCATCCGCTTTCCTGATCAGGTCTTCTGAGGCCCCGCCCGCCGCCATTAAGATCGGCCTTCCGCTCGCAAGGTAGGCAACAGTCTTGGAAGGAACCACGAATTTCGTCAGCTCCGATCGCTTGAGGCTGACGAGGAGTGCATCGGCCGCCGCCATCATCGCGGGCATACGCTCGGGCGGCTGGCGGTCAATAAATTCGATACGGTCGCCGGCATTCGACCGCCGTGCGATCTCGGCAAGCCGCGGCCTGTCCGTACCATCGCCCATCAGAACGATCTTGGCGATCCCAGCCGGCATAAGCCGGGCGGCCTCGATGACGGATTCAAGCCCCTGGACGATCCCAATGTTTCCGGCAAATAATACGATAAATCGATCGGCCCAGCCGAACTCAGCCCGTATTGCATCCCGGTCGCCGCTGCTGTCAGTTCCGAACGCCGCCTCATCGATCCAGTGCGGCAGTATCGAGATACTTTTTTCAGCAACGCCGCGTTCAACGAAATAATCACGGCCGGCTTCGGTTTGGACGATGGTGTGCGAAGAGCGTCTTGCAATAGATCGTTCGAGCCGGCGGATCAGCTTGATCGCCATCCCTCCCTCGCTCACCATTCCCGAAAGCACAGTAAAGCTGCCCCAAATGTCCTGAACGTCATAGACAAACGGAACACGCTTTATTTTGCTGATAAGCCAGGCCGCAACCCCAATGGTAAGCGGCGGGTGCCAAACGTAAATGACGTCGGGTTTTGCCGTAAAAAGCGCGCCGAGCGGAGCACTCAGCATGAACGACAGGTAATTTGCCATCCGCAGCAGCGGCCGCGTACTGTGATACGGAAGCTCAAAAACGCGAAGGACGGGAATGTCTCTGATCCTCTCTTTCTTAAAGAGGCCCAAGCGATACCCGTCGGCAAGGACTCCGCCGGGATAATGCGGATATCCGGTCAGGACAGAAACTTGATGTCCAGCCGCGGTCAACCCTTCAGCTAACTCGTGAGGTTTCGGAACTGCCTCGGGGAAATAATACTGTGAAAGGATAAGCACCCGCATTGCTCACATGGAATGTAGGGAACGGGTACACATTGATCAAGCGGTTTACACAATGCTCAGGCGGCCTCTTCCATTCGCGGCCCGATCACATCAAATACCGGGGCTTTCCGTTCGACCATGTCGCGGGTGATGACCAATTCTTTGACCTTCTTTTCGGACGGCAGAACGTACATGGATTCAAGCAATATCTCCTCCATGATCATCATCAGGCCGCGGGCGCCAACCCTGCGTTTATGGGCCTGTTGGGCGATGGCCGATAACGCCTCTTCTGTAAACTTCAGGCCGATATTGTCAAACTCAAATTTCCGCTGATACTGCCTGACCAGAGCGTTCTTTGGCTCGGTAAGTATCTTGATCAATGCCGCCTCATCCAACTCGGTCAGAGTTCCGATGACCGGCAGCCGGCCGACAAACTCGGGAATGAGGCCGTAATGTATCAGATCCTCCGGCTCAAGCTTGGCCAACGCTTCGTGCTGGCGTTCCCGGCTTGACTTGACGTCGGCCTGAAATCCAAGCGATTTGTTGCGGAAACGTTTTTCGACTACCTTTTCGAGCCCAATGAACGCGCCGCCGCATACGAATAGGATATTTGTTGTGTCTAGCTGGATAAAATCCTGCTGCGGATGTTTGCGTCCGCCGCCGGTCGGGATGTTCGCGACAGTTCCCTCAAGGATCTTCAATAACGCCTGCTGAACGCCCTCGCCCGAAACGTCACGCGTGATCGAAGGGTTGTCGTCCTTGCGGCAGATCTTGTCTATCTCGTCAATGTAGATGATTCCCTGCTGCGCTTTCTCCACATCGTTTCCGGCCGACTGGAGGAGCCGCAGAAGGATATTTTCAACATCCTCGCCGACATATCCGGCTTCGGTAAGACTGGTCGCGTCAACGATGCAGAACGGGACGCTCAAGATGCGCGCGAGTGTCTGTGCAAGCAGCGTCTTGCCTGTGCCCGTCGGCCCGATAAGAAGAATATTTGATTTTTGAAGCTCAACGTCAGAACGGCGCTTTGCCATTTCAAGGCGTTTGTAGTGCTGGTAAACCGCTACCGAAAGACGCTTTTTCGATTCATCCTGCCCTATGACGTATTCGTCGAGGAAGTTCTTTATCTCGGCCGGTTTTGGGATGACCGCACGAGCAGATGTTGCCTCGGTCTGCTCATCATCGTTAATGATCTCATTGCAGATGTCGATGCATTCGTTGCAGACGTAAACGCCCGGGCCCGCGATCAGCTTGCGGACATCGTTCTGCGACTTGCCGCAGAACGAACAACAAAGTAATTCTTCCGGTCGCCTGAAATTTGCCATAAAAAGCGGCGGAGAGGCGGACTTTAGCCCGCTCGTCCTTACTTCTCCCTATGCTCGATCACTTCATCGATCAGCCCGTACTCCTTTGCCTGATACGGGTTCAGAATGCGGTCGCGTTCGACATCCTTTTCAACCTGATCAAAGTCCTGGCCCGTGTGGTCCGAAATTATCCGCGACGTCATTTCGCGCATACGCAGGATCTCCTCGGCCATGATCCTCACGTCCGTTGCCTGGCCGCTCGCACCGCCCGACGGCTGGTGGATGAGTATTCGCGAATGCGGAAGTGCGAACCTTTTTCCTTTGGTGCCCGCCGTAAGAAGCAAAGCTCCCATCGACGCACATTGGCCCACACAGATGGTCGTCACATCATTCTTGATGA
>JADLDC010000359.1 GCA_020846885.1 Acidobacteriota bacterium
ATCGAAGAGACTTAAACGGGATCTTTGCCTCGACCGACCATCCCCAATCTTCGATCACGCCTTTTGATTCCATCACGATATCGACAGAAAAATCCGCACCTTGCTCCTGCCCTTCGGAATATATGCCGTCCTGCTGAATTCCCAACGGATTAAAACCAAGTATGTATGCCCGCCGCTGGTCATCGTAAGTATCTAACCAAACCCGGACATTGTCCTCGCCGAAAACGCCGTCGCGGCTTGCAACACTGGCCCTGATCTTGTCCTTTTCGTCCCAGCATTTGAACGCGAGGTAGAGATTCTTCTCGTCATACATCATCAAAACCTCGGTCGGCTTCGAAGGCGCAATGTTGTTGCCGGGCTGAACCTGGTAAAAATCCTTAAAAACGGCGGCATTCTTCCAGAGTTCTTCGTCGATCTTCCCGTCGATGGTTAGCCCTTGAGAAATTTTCGGCACGCTGACGGGATTGGCCTTTTCGGGCGGTATTTTGATAGCCGACTTCTTCGGCGGATCGTCCCGTTTTACCTCAACCACAGAATTGCCTGATTGAACTACGGCGGAACTCGGTTGGGCATTTACGAACAGTATCGATGACAGCGATATTATGACGGCAAATAAATTCTTCATGTCGGTATTTATCAAGATGCAGTTGGGGCCTGCGGTAAAGCCTTTGGGATCACAGACGCGCTGGACACAGGCGCCAAAACCCGAAGGAAATGTTTATCAAAATTCACCTGTCGAACGGCAGGATCTGAATGACTATAACGCCGGGAAAGTCACAAGGTTTCAAAACTTGTCCCTAAGGACCGTGCTCCCTCGGCTCAGTTATTTGCTTAGTGTATTCGCGCTCCTGAATCGGATCTCGCCGTCATCCAGGCTTAAGTTGAGTTTCGGCCCGCCGGAGCCAAACCGCCACTGCCCTTCTTTAACTTCTTTTGGCGCCGCCATATCCTCAACGGTCAAGGCCTCAAGGTTGGATGTCACGTCGGCGTTATAGGCCTCCGGCACGGTGATAATGAATCTTCCGCTTCCGGCACGGCCCGTAATGCGGGCGAAATTACCTTCCAGATAAACATCGGCGTCGCCTACCTTCGAATCGAGTTCCCCTGTAAACCCAATGATCCGCACCTGGGCATCCGAGGCCGCTAACGTAAGCTTCCCTTCCGCATTGCGAACGTCGATCGCCTCATCGACGCCATTCAATTCTATCTCGCCGGAAACGCCGTCAAGCCTGATCTCACCATTTGAAATGACCTTCACATCGGCCTTTCGCGGGACAAAAACATCGATCCGGACCGAATCGGCTACTCCGTCAAAATACAGGTCACGCGACGCGTCGTCGTTGTTGACCACCTTGAGTGTTACCGACGAGGCTGTCGCGGTCTCTGTCACGGCCGCGGACGGCTGTCTTCGCCCTTCCATTTCGGTCAGGACATATTTCACCTCATTCTTGTCCCATGCCCTGATCGTCACAGAACATCCCTTGGCATCGACCGTAACTTTGGGAACGCCCTTGACCGGAAATGAATTGGTTTTCTTCTCCATGAACGGATTGCGCCCAAGCCAGCGAACGCGCCGCATGTTTGAAAGGGCTTCCCGCTGCCTCCGAAGCCCCTCGTCAACTTTCCGTTTGATCTCTGCCTCATTGATCTTGAATTTTTCATCATTGATCCTAAGGTTCTCAAGACTTTCGACGCGGATCTTTTCGACCTCGGCCGGAATTTTCGCGATCTCAGGGATCGCTACCTCTATGCCCGCCTGAACGGCCTTTGCCGAATCTCTTGTTGCTTTAGCGATCTCTTTATTTATTTTGTCGGTGTTGTATCGCCGCGAGGTGTTTGTATCCCAATCCCGATCGTCGTCGTTCCCTTTTTGCTTGAGCAGGTCTGTTGCGGGATTGGGCGATTTGCCGTCGTTCTTGCGCTGAACGATTAGCGGCCCGTTCACGCTCTCTAGCCGAACCTGTACATCGCCGCTTCCGATGCGGCCGTAAAGATCGCGGCCAACATACTGCCCCTTGCGGACCGGCAGGCCAAAATCATTGCGGATATCTCCGTTGAGCGAATCTGCCTTTATCGTAGCGTTCACATCGGACGGAAGCGTCAGGTTCACGCGTCCGTTGACCGTACTGAGTGCGATCCTGCTGCCCGTCTCAAGCCGGTCAAAATCCGCAACGACCTCACCGTTCACCGTCGAAAGGTTTGCCGCCCCACGCAGATTGCTTGCTATCACATCGCCGTTGACGGCGGACGCCTTGGTCAAATTTGTAAAATTCGAAACGGTCACCGATCCGTTCACGGTCTCGATCTCATCCAGAACGGCGCCCCTTGGAACCGACAATCGAAATTGGACCTGTAGTTTTCCGTGGTTCTTCCATCCGTTTTGGCGGCGGCGCCAGTCGTCATAATCAGTTTCGACACTGAAGGAATCCGGCCGCGTATCTATCTTGAACTTGACCTCTGCGAGGGCTTCCTTTGTGTCGGCGGTTTTCACGGCCTCCAGGTGAACCTCATTCTTGTCCCAGGCCTCGACGGTGATCGGGCCGTTGACATTCGAAACGCTCACTCGGCCGTTTGCCGTTATCGGATAGGACTGTTCGAATCTTTCCTGTTCATCGCCCTGGACAATTATGGCAGGGACGGCACCGGCCCTTGCCGCGGGACCGTCCTGCTTTACGGCCTCGCCGCCCGCGGAAAATAAAAGGCCCGCAAAGAAAATTGAATAAAGCCAGCTCATTTATGTATCTTCTCCTTGAAGTTTGAATGAGGGGAATACCTCGTTTCTACATCCAATACACCGTGTTGGATGCATTTATGACAATTTTTCAAGACGAGCCGAGATTTATTTCTCACCAATGAATACGACACGCGATCGGCTGAACGGTAGGAACCAGTGGATCGTTACAGATGGTTTGGAAGAAGTAGTTTTACCCTTCTCTGATCCTTTCGCGAACTTTGTGTCCTCCCTTTGAGGTCTTTGTGTTAACGGTTTTTTCTTAAAACAAAGCTCACCAAGTTGAAGACACAAAGAGCACAAAATTACGTACGATTCAACTGTAACAGTCCACTAGACTACGCGTGCTAAGGTTCCTGTGACGGCCGAACGCCGTGACCGGACGTAAAAAGCCAGATCGGCCTGTTAATCCATGCCATCTTGATATAAGATATCGCATCAAACCCTCAGGCCGCGCTCGGCCGCAGTAGGGAAACTCACTCCTGTTATCTGACCTACTGAACTGGAATTTACTTATTTTCCTCGATTTGCTAGGTTATTAAGTTTGGTGAACCCGGTCTTACGGAGAACACTATGGACCTAAAAAGGACACAGCTTCATATATTGTCGCGTTCGCAGGATCTTTCGGACAGGGCAAGAACCGGTGTTTCTCTCCATTGCCACACGGAGCACTCAAAGGAGATGCTTGACTTCATTCCGCATTATGCGGACAAGCTTCCGATTATCAACTTTTTCTGGCACAAGGAGCGGGAAAAGTATCTTGCCAAGGAAGGCAAGGGCATTGATTTTTCAACTGCCTATTGGTCGCCGCCGATGTCGGGGCATTCGGTTTATGAGATAGAGAGCGGCCAGATCGCGGAAGCGGGGCTGGACCCGATCGTTTCGGTCACTGATCATGACAGCATCCACGCCTGCGTTGAGATAAACGAAAAGCAGGAGAATCACAAGGCGCCTATTTCACTCGAATGGACGGTTCCGTTCGATTATGGATTCTTTCATGTCGGCGTTCACAATCTACCAAAAGCGAGCGCTGTCGAGATAACCAAAACGCTTCTTGATTACACCTTTGGTGACGATCCGACGGACGAAAAGCTGACCGAGATGTTCGCGATGCTCAACGACCTGCCGGGCGTGTTGGTGATCCTCAATCATCCGATCTGGGACATTGAATTGGTCGGGGCCGAGCGGCACGAAGCGCTTTTAAAGGATTTCATCAAACGTCACGGCCGCTGGATTCACGCATTTGAGGTAAACGGCTTCCGTTCGTGGTCTGAGAACAAACGGGTGATCGAAATGGCCGAGGCTCTCGGAATTCCGCTCGCCACGGGCGGCGACCGTCACGGCTGCAAGCCGAACACGGTGATAAATCTGACCAACGCAGATACGTTTGAAGGATTTGTCGAAGAGATCCGCGTGGACAAACGCAGTGAGGTCGTCCTAAT
Organism: Acidobacteriota bacterium; assembly: GCA_020846885.1. Lineage (GTDB taxonomy): Bacteria > Acidobacteriota > Blastocatellia > Pyrinomonadales > Pyrinomonadaceae > OLB17. The sequence goes on from JADLDC010000359.1 coordinate 4,174, forward strand.
GCCTGAGTACGAACAGCCGCTGCACTCGCGTCAGATGCAGTCGTTCTCAGAAATATTGAAACACTATCCGGATTTTATCGAAGGGCGGCAGAAATGGTTCGACCGCGTATTCTTTGATATTGGCGATGAAAAAGGACTGGTTTCTCTTTCCGGCCACGGTTGGCGCCTTGGCGGCCCGACCTGGCTGCGCGCGGCTATCTGGACGCTCGGATTTCTCGGCAGCCCGACAATGCGTCCGGCCTTTCGATTAGCGAGAAAGAAAAAAGACCGTGTGCCGAAAGATGTGGCGCGAACGAAATTTGAGATACCGGACCTTGACGACATCGCTATCGGTCTCGGACGCGAGACCGTTACCGAAAGTTAGTTTTGGATACAGGCGGAGACACGAGCGGTAGCGACTGTGTTTCGATTGCGGATTTGGGACTGCGGATTGCGGATTTGAGATTTCCGAAATCGGATTTCAAATCCAAAATCGGCGATCCAAAATCCAGCGGCACACTCCCTACCGGTCGTGTTTCTGCCTTTTAATGCATTTTTGAAGGATTCAACTGAAAACCAATTGCGCGTCGCATTTTTTCCTGACTCGTATCTCGAGGTGAACGGGGCCGCGATGACCAGTCAGCGGCTTGTCGCATTCGCGAAGCGAAAGAATTTTCCTTACCTCTGCATTCACGCCGCGAAAAAAAGCGAGACATGGCAAGACGGAAGCGTCACTTACATGACGCTTAAGCGTTCACCGTTTTCGTTCTCGCTTGACGAAGAACTCGCCTACGACCCGTTCTTTCAACGGTACGCAGGCAGGATCAATAAGCAGCTTCTTGAATTCCAGCCGGACGTGATCCACATCACGGGCCTGAACGATGTAAGTATCGTCGGGGCATATCTCGGCTGGAAGCACCAGATACCGATACTTGGTTCCTGGCACACTAATCTTCACGAGTTCGCGGCCCACCGCCTGGCAAAAATGCTGCGATTTCTTCCCTCGTCGATAGTGAGCGGAATCACCGGATTTGCGGAAAAGCGTATCCTTGACGGCGCCGTATTCTATTACAAGATGCCGAAGGTCGTTCTTGCCCCTAATCAGGAATTGATCGACATTCTCGCATCCGGGACCCATCGACGCTCGCAGATAATGTCTCGAGGCGTCGATACGGAAAAATTCTCGCCCGCACACCGCACGCTCGACGATGACGTTTTTCGCATTGGTTTTGTCGGGCGGCTTCGTGCTGAAAAGAGCGTGCGCTTGCTCGCTGATCTGGAGCGTGAATTGATCGCCCGCGGCAAGTCTAATTTTAAATTCCTTATCATTGGCGAAGGCAGCGAGCGAAAATTCCTTGAGGAGAATATGCAGCACGCCGAATTGCCTGGCTTTCTTGACGGTGACGAGCTTTCGCGAGCCTACGCGAATATGGACCTCTTTGTATTTCCTTCCAAGACCGACGCCTTTGGCAATGTGACCCAGGAGGCGTTTGCGTCCGGTGTTCCATCTATCGTCACGAATATCGGCGGGCCGAAATTCCTTGTCGAACCCGGCAAGACCGGCTTTATCGCAAAAGACCTCGCGGAATTTGTCGAGTATACTGTTCGATTGATGGACGACAGCGATGGGCTTTCGCGAATGAAGCAGTACGCCCGTGAAAATGCAATGGCCAAATCATGGGATGCCGTTTTTGAATCGGTATTCGACGGGTATCGCACTGCTTACGACCTTCGCGATCGACGGTATCAGGTTAAATGACAGCATTTGAAGAAATTCACCGGTCAGTCACCGATGCCGCCGATATCGAGCAGGTGCATGAACTCGAGATACCGCTCGGCGAGGTCCTGCGCAGCCTTGTATCGCATCCGCTTCAGATAATCACCCGCTGGAACTGGAAATCGGCGCTGATCGGCGCCTGCCTGCGGGCCTCATTCTACTTCACCGTCTATCAGGCAGCCCGCGAGAATATGCGGGCGGCACTCACCGCCGCCGGCGTTGAACTGGCGTTCAGATTTTTTACATCAGGCGCCTCTGGTTCGATCGTTCAATCGTTCCGCCACGCCGCGCCGGCCTGGCTGGCGACGCTGTTCGTGACGATCACACTGCCTATTATCAGCCACGCCGTCGAATATATAACGCACTACGTGCAGGAGGTCTATTTCCACGGCATCCTGCCCGGTTCGCAGAACAACGGACGGCAGTGGGCCTTTGCGTTCTCGGTCCTGTTCTCGGCACTGTCGGCGATGTTCAATCTATTTGCGATGCGTCATGGCGTTCTACTTGTCGGGGCCGGGCCGGAAACAAAATCGCTTTGGTCTGATTTCAAAAAGATCCCGATCCTCGTGTGGGAGTTTCTCACCTACCTTCCGCTGCTCATCATCCGGCTCGCCGGCGAGCAAAAGCTCGCCCATGCCGCGGGCATTATGGTCCTTTTCGCGATCAGTATCGGTTCCGTTCTCGGCCTCTTTCGGGGAAAATGGTCATGGGCGTGGGCGGCCAGCATCGGGGCGTTCGCGACACTGTTCGTTTGGACCGTAATGGTCGCCATTGGATCAAGGATCCTAAATAAGCGCGGCCGCGATTAAAATATCAAGGTGGGAAATGCCGATCAGATCCGTCCACATCACCAACTATTATCATAAAGATTCGGGCGGCATCAGCACGGCCTATAACAAGCTTCTTGAAGGGGCGAACCGCCATTGCCGATACGTAAGGCTTATCGTTCCGGGTGAAAGGGATGAGGTTGAAGAGGTCGGCCAATTCGGGCGGATCTATTTTGTAAAGGCCGGCTACTCACCCATATTCGACAAGCGCTATCGCATCCTTTGGCCCTGGCGGACCTATTTTCTCGATCAGTCGCCGATAAAAAAGATCCTGCGTGATGAGAAGCCGGACATGATCGAGATCGGTGAAAAGTACACCTTGAGCCTGATGGCCGGGCTGCTCCGGAAAGGTATAATGAACGTTTCAAGCCGGCGGCCGATGCTTGTTCATTTTTCGTGTGAAAGAATGGACGACAACGTCGGGGCCTTCATCTCGCGCGGACGCATCGCGAAACGGTTGTGTCAGTCCTACATTCGGAACTATCTTTTTCCAATGTTCGATTTTCACCTTACGAACTCGGAATATACGTCAGGAGAGCTACGTGAGGCGGTCGCAGGGGATGGACGCGGCGGGAGCCTGCAAAATTTCTGCTGGCGCCTTCTGCACGCGCCAAAGGCCGCTCCCGCGGAAAGGATATTCGTAAATCAGTGCGGAGTTGACCTTGAGACTTTTACTATCAATAGAAAAAGCGATCAGATCCGCGAACAGATCTGCCGGGAAAATGATGTGCCCGCGTCCGCAAAATTGCTCCTCTATGCGGGCCGGATCTCACCGGAGAAAAATGTAAGGCTCCTGCCCGCCATCATAAAGCAGCTATCGCTGACGAACGCTCCCGATTTTCGCCTTTTGGTCGCGGGGGCCGGGCCTGAACAGGAAAAGCTTGCGGTCGAATGTGAACGCTCCGCTCTAGGCAAGGCCCGAATGCTCGGGCACGTTAACGACCTCGGCCGGCTCGCGGACCTCTTTGCGAACTGCGACGCGTTCGTGCACCCAAATCCGCGGGAACCGTTCGGCATAACACCGCTCGAAGCGATGGCGTCAGGCCTGCCGGTTGCGGCCCCTGATTCTGGCGGGATCCTCTCGTACGCAAACGCCGACAATGCCTGGCTCTGCAATCCGGACCCTAATTCTTTTGCGTCGGCACTGCAGGATCTATTTGAAAACGATGCCCGGCGTAACCTCAGGATCCGGAACGCACTTGACACGGCCCGCAATTATGATTGGGCAGCATCCGTAGCGAGGCTCTTCAAGTTTTACGATGAAATGTTCGAAGAATTCATCCGCAGTCCTGAGACATATCATCCCGCGACAGCACCTGAAGGTCCAGATCTTTCAAAGCGGCCTATTTCCGGGCCCTGAAGTACAACCGGTATCATGAACTTTTGAAGATTAGAAAATGGCTCAGCCCCCAAAGTCCGTCCACCTTACGAATTACTATCACAAGAACTCGGGCGGCATCAGTACAAGTTTTAATAACCTGCTCGACGCTGCGGAGCGTCACGGCCGGCACGTCCGGCTGATCGTTCCGGGCGAAACTGAATCGGTCGAGGAGATCAACCCTTTCGCAAAGATCTACTACGTACCCGCAAAATACTCGCCGGTATTCGACAAACGCTACCGGATAATGATGCCGTGGCAGTATATGATCAAGGATTCGATAATTCGTCGAATTCTGCTCGAAGAAAAACCGGACATTGTCGAAGTAACGGACAAATATACGCTAAGCCTGCTCGGCGTTATGGTCCGTACGAACAATTTCAAAAGGCTCGGCCGGCCGGTTCTTGTCCATTTCTCCTGCGAGCGTATGGACGACAATATAGGTGCGTTCCTGTCAGGCGGACGAACGGGCAAATGGCTTGCCCGCCGCCTGATCGGCAACTATACGCTGCCGAATTTTGATTACCACATTGCGAATTCGGTCTATACCGCTCAGGAATTTTACGACGCCGTTTCCCGCGAAAAGAACCGCCGGCGGAGCGAGCGTTTTTTGAACTGGTGCTGGCGGGCTTTCAAAGCTCCGATGGTACCCATAGAAGAGCGCATTTTTGTATGCCCGCGCGGGGTAGATCCGGCACATTTCACGCCGGAGCGTATCTCTGATGACGTCCGGCGCGAGATGATCGAACGGGCAGGAGTTCCTGAAGAGGCTGTCATTCTTCTCTATGCCGGACGGCTTTCGCCCGAAAAGAATATTGGCCTGCTGGTCGATCTAATGAAGGTCCTCGCCGGAGATACCGGCCGCGACTATAGGCTGCTCATCGCCGGTGCCGGCCCAAAAGCCGGCTGGCTTAAGGACAAAACCGACAAGCATTTTTCCGGCAAGGCGGTTCAGCTCGGGCATTTGGACAAGGAAACGCTTGCAAACTACTACGCAAACGCCGACATCTTTGTCCATCCAAACCCAAAGGAGCCGTTCGGCATCGCACCGCTCGAAGCCATGGCATCGGGCGTTCCGACCGTTGCCCCAAATGCCGGCGGGATACTCTCATACGCAACGAACGAGAACGCGTGGCTCGTAACACCGACTGGAGAGAACTTTGCTGACGCGATCCGCGAGATAGTTGCGGATGAGCCCCTGCGTAAAAGTAAGATCGAAAAAGCGCTCAAGACGGCAAGGGCAAATACGCGCGAAGCTTCCACCGACCGATTGTTCGCCACGTACGATCAAATTTACGCCGACTTTCAACAACGGCGCGAGCTGTTTACCGATATCGACGAAGCGAAGAAATTCGACTTCATGCGTGAATTGTTGACCAACAAAGGCTAGAATTTATTGATGCTCGAACTTGTGATCGCAAACCTCAAGGTGCGTCCGTTTCGCACGCTGATCAGCGTGATCGGCGTAGCTCTCGGCGTTGTGCTGGTCGTACTTTTCACCGGTTTGGCGCGCGGGATGACGCAGGAAATGGCAAAGCGGGCGACGAACTGGAAGGCCGAGATCGTCTTCAGCCGGCCGGGCGGGATGGACCTGACAAGTTCGACGCTGAATGTCAGCACAGCCTATGTCGAAAAACTGGATCAGATCGACGGCGTTCAGTCGACCACGCCGGTCGGCCGCTATATAACTCCAAGTTCAAAAGGCCGTTTCGGCATACAGCAGCTTGACGGCATTATTTGGGAACAATTCGCCGCGATGAACGAAATGGAACTGATCGAGGGACGCGCGCCGCAGGCAAATGATGAGGCCATCGTGGACGAACGTCAGATGCGCGACGATCATCTAAAGCTTGGCGATACCATAGAACTTTTCGGCAATAAGCCGTATAAAGTCGTCGGCGTATTTTCGCCGCCTTCCGGGTCGCGTATAAAGATCTCGCTTGCGGCGATGCAGGAAGCCCTTGAGGTCAATGACAAATGCACGTACATCCTGGTAAAGGTTCGCGACGGGG
>JADLDC010000360.1 GCA_020846885.1 Acidobacteriota bacterium
GCGCCGATGTCGGCCAGGGCGATGAGCTGAGCGGACTTGAGGAAAAGGCGAAGGCGACCGGTGCATCGAAATTATACGTCGAGGACCTGCGGGAAGAATTCGTCAAGGATTTTGTCTGGACTGCCGTTAAGGCAAATGCTTTGTACGAAGGCGTTTACTTGCTCGGCACATCGCTCGCCCGGCCGGTGATCGCAAAACGGCAGATCGAGATCGCGCAAAAAGAAGGTGCAGACGCGGTTGCTCACGGAGCGACCGGAAAGGGGAATGACCAGGTTCGATTTGAGTTGACATATTACGCGTTGCAGCCCGATATCAAGGTCGTCGCGCCGTGGCGGCATTGGGAATTCAAGGGCCGGGCCGAACTGATCGCCTATTGCCAAAAGCACGGCATTCCCGTTACGGCGACAGCCGAAAAGCCTTATTCGATGGACCGTAACCTGATGCACGTCTCTTACGAAGGCGGCATTCTCGAAGACCCGTGGGCCGCACCGCCCGAAGACATTTTCCTGATGACAAAATCGCCGGAAAAAGCGGCGGATAAAGCACAGGAGATCACTTTGACATTCGAGAAAGGTGAGCCTGTTGCGATCGACGGCGAAAAATACGGGGCAGTCGATATGCTGTCGAAACTCAACCATCTCGGCGGCGAGCACGGCATCGGCCGCGTCGATCTGGTCGAAAACCGCTTTGTCGGTATGAAATCGCGCGGCGTTTATGAAACGCCCGGCGTGACTATATTGATGGCAGCCCACCGCGCGCTTGAATCGATCACAATGGACCGCGAAGTGATGCGGTTGCGCGACAGCCTAGGCACAAAATTCGCCGAATCCGTCTATTACGGCTTCTGGTTCGCACCTGAGTTCGAGATCCTCCGCTCAATGATCGACCAAACCCAGGAAACCGTAAACGGCGAGGTCCGCCTGAATCTTTACAAAGGCAACACCATCGTAACCGGCCGCAAATCGCCAAACTCGCTGTATAGAGAACGCGTAGTAACCTTCGAAGACGACGCCGGCGCCTACGACCAACACGACGCGGAAGGGTTTATTAAACTACAAGCGTTGCGGTTGAGACTAAGAAAAATGGAATAGGCAGAAACACGACCGGTAGGGAGTGTGCCGGATCCAGCTCAGAGTTGCGAGTTCAAGGGAAATGCATTGCTTAACGATAAGGTGGAACTTGAATTCTAGAACTTGCAACAGGCCGCGGGGCACACTCCCTACCGGTCGTGTTTCAGCCTCAACGCCTCGTGTATCCGCCTCGCCGAGGCCTATATTGGATTTTTTTCTTAAGGAGCTCGAAATGAACTGTTTGGCATGTGGAAGCAGCGCGATCGTTACCGGAACAGTGTTCGACACTAACGGCGGCTCGCCCGAATTCAAGATCGATGATGTCTCAGCCTGGAAAACTATGTTCGGCCTTGGAACTCGTAAGATTCGAGCTTACGGCTGCGTCCACTGCCAGCATCTCCAACTCGCGGTTGATTTTAATGAAAAGGACGTGCAACGTTACCAGCAGTTCGAAGGCGAACAACCGGGTGTGCTCGAGCGAATAAACTTAGGCGAATGAAATAGACACCCTGAAGGCGGAGAGTCGATAAGCATTTTCTTGTTTTTACATGAAAATTCTTTATAATTCATGATTATGAGTGAAACCGCCACATTATCAACAATGATCGACGCGGACGTGAAGGATGCTATTACCGCCTTTTGCAAACGCCGGGGGATCAAGCTTCGTTATCTGATCGAGCAGGCTTTGATCGAGCAGTTGGAGGACGAGATCGACCTTGAGGCTTATCGGGCGAGACGGAATGAAGAGACTGTTCCGTTTGAACAAATCCTTGCGAAGCTGGATAAGCGCAAAAAATAGATGCCGGCCTATTCGATAGAATTCGTCAAAAGCGCCCAAAAGGAGTTTGAACGCCTTCCTATCAAAATTCGGACAAAGATCGCCGAAGCGTTGGGCTTTCTCGCACAAAATCCGTTCTCAGATTTGCTCAAGGTCAAGAAATTGAAAGGTGCGGAAGATGTTTACAGATTCCGCACTGGCGATTACCGAGTGCTCTACGAGGTTCACCGAAAACGCCTTGTCATCCTCGTGATCAAGGTCGGCAATCGGAAAGAAGTTTATCGACGCTAAAGGTGCTCATAACAACACGATATGGCGCGTGTCTTTGAACGAGAATATTTCCAAGATTTGCTCCATTTCCTATTTCGATCATTTCCCTGCATGTGAAGCCCTTTCTTATGGATAGCGAGCCGTCCCGCCGGACAAGCGGGCTGATGCGGTAGGCGAGGCAAAACAGCTGATAAAGGAACCACGCCGCGGCGCTGCGTTCGAGGTCGATTACGACGATGCCGCGGCGGGCGACGCGGGACATTTCGCCGAGTGCGACGGGTATCTGTTCATCGGCCAGATGGTGTGTGAACAGCGAGCAGATGGCGTAATCAAAGGTATTGTCATCAAACGGCAAGGTGAGAGCATTTCCCTGTACCGGAACGATCTCTTTAAATTTTAGACTTTCCGCCGCTACTTCATTTATTGAAAGTTCGTTCAGGTCTAGGCCGACCAGACGTGCATTGCGGCCATTTGATCGTGCAAATTCAGCTATAACACCCAACAATTCGCCGGTCCCTGCACCGACGTCGAGAACACTGAACTCTTTTAGATCAAGCCGCGCGATCTCAACAAGCAACGTCTTTTCCAACGCCGCCCGGTCGCCTAACCGCTGGTTTATAAACCGGATCTCGCGCAAGAAAGTCGCGTATTCCTTGGGCGTGTAGTCGCCCGTGTCTATCCGCTCCGGCCTTGTCGCTCGATGCCTGAACACAGGTCGAGGATAGCAATTTTGGGGCCCGGAGTGGTAGCGACTGGGTTCCGCTGATGAGCGGTAGGACTGCGTGCTGTAATGATCAGCATATTGCTGCTTCCTTTTAGTTTTATCGATCGCGTTTATTTCTACCTCCCGAAGCCCCTACTCAGCCTTTAGGATGCAGACACGAACAAATCTTCCCAATCCAAAATCCGAATCCAAAATCCAAAATCGAAGGGCACACTCCCTGCCGGTAGTGTTTCTGCCTTTGAGTGCTAGACTTCTATCGACGTATGGAGAACACGACACACGGACCGGACGAAAAACCGATACTTTCCTTCGACGATATAAAGGCCTGGCGCAAATGGCTGGACAAGAACCACGCAAGTTCGTCGGGCGTGTGGCTTAGGCTGGCGAAGAAAGGGGCGTGCACCACGTCGGTGACAAGAAACGAATCGCTGGAGGCTGCGTTGTGCTACGGCTGGATCGACGGGATGGCAAAGAGCGAGGGCGACGAAACGTGGCTCCAAAAGGTTACGCCCCGCACAAAACGGAGCATTTGGTCAAAACGCAATTGCGAGATAGTCGAGCGGCTGACCGACAGCGGTGAGATGCGGCCCGCCGGGCTTGCCGAGATCGCTCGGGCGCGAGCGGATGGCCGCTGGGAAGCCGCTTATGACGGGCCAAAAAACATGACCGTTCCGGAAGATCTCGAAAAGCGATTGAGCCGGAACAAAAAGGCCAAGGCGTTTTTCGAGTCGCTCGACAGCCGCAACCGATTCGCGATCCTTTTCCGAATATACACCGCAAAAAAGGCCGAAACGCGAGAAAAGCGCATTCGCAAATTCGTCGAAATGCTAATACGCCAAGAAAAGATATATCCGTGAGATCTCTAACTTTGCTTCGCTCCGATACTTCGTAAATTCCTTGCCGAAATTTCCCGCTTTCGATATCATTCTCGCAATGTCTGTGCCGAAGTCGGATGTCTTCGGCCGCGGCTTCGATCAATTAGATCTGCGGCCGAAGAAACCTTGTTCCGCATCGCTGCATCCCATATCTCGACCGCACCCAATTAAAGGAGTAATCAATATGACACTGACCAGGAAGGCGTCCTTTTTGCCAATGACCGCGCTTATGCTTTGTATGCTGACGGCAGCGGTCCAGCCGGTGCTCGCTCAGGCCGATGATCCGGCGGCGATCGCGGCAAAGGCAAAGGCCCTATTCGACGCGCAGAAAATGACCGAGGCGTTGCCGCTGTATGAACAGCTTGCCCAGTTGAGGCCGAATGACCCGGCAGTGCACAGAAGCCTTGGTTTTGCTCTTCTTGGCCAGGCCGCGAACACTAGCAACGCTGTCGCCCGAAGACAGCTTCGGATAAGGGCACGAGCGGCGTTCATCAGGGCCGCACAGGTTGGCGAGGATTCGCAGCTTGTAAAGGGAATGATAGAAGGCCTGCCGCCGGATGGAAGCGAGGCCGGCTTTTCGGACAATGCGAACGCGAATAGATCGATGCAGCAGGGTGAGGCCGCATTCAGCAGCGGGAAAATGGATGAAGCGCTAAGGCTCTATCAGGAGGCATTAAAGATCGATCCCCGCTGTTACCATGCTGCCTTGTTCTCGGGCGATGTGAGCATGCACCAGGAGAAGTTCGCGGACGCTGAGAAATGGTACCAAAAGGCGATCTCGATCGATCCATACCAGGAAACGGCCTATAGATATTCGGCAACGCCGCTTATGAAAACGCAAAAGTATGCCGAGGCACGCGACCGATACGTTGAAGCTTTTATTGTCGCGCCATACAGCCGGCTTGCCTTGAACGGCATCATCCAGTGGGGGCAAGTAACAAATACCTCGCTCTCGCATCCGAAGGTCGATGTTCCTGAAATAACGATCGGCGCTGACGGAAAGGCCAAATCGACGCTCAATGTAAATCCGCTTGTGGACGATGGCTCGATGGCTTGGATCGGCTACGTTGCTACGCGCGAGACATGGCGAAAGGAGAAGTTCGAAAAGCAATTCCCGGCTGAACCTGTCTATCGTCACAGCCTGCAGGAAGAAGCTGATGCCCTGCGAAGTGTCGTTTCGATGTCAAAGACACTTAAAGCGAAAAAACTCAATGAACAGATCGCCACACTGGCAAAGTTGGACCAGGAAGGACTGCTCGAAGCCTTTATCCTTATGGCTCTTCCCGACGAAGGCATAGCTCAGGACCATAGGGCCTACCTTATGGCAAATCGGGACAAGCTAAGGCAGTATGTGCTCAGCTACGTGATCAAGGCCAAGTGACGTTCCGGCGGACTTAAACGGCCTCGAGCAATCTCAAGATCGTCTCGCGCAGTGCGGTGCCGGCCGTTCCGGAGTATTTTCCAACGCGTATCGTGAGTTTCTTTGCGGACGCGATCTTGGCAAGGTCGCTGCGGCCGATCTTATATTGCATCAATTCTTCGACCGAACGATGAGGATCACGGCGGTAAAATCGCTGGCCGCCGATGGATATTTCAGTTTCGTCCGCGATAAAGGTCAGCGAATTGTCAGCGGCAAATGCACCCTCGCGTGAGATAGCGGAGATCCCCAGAACAAATGCCGTGTTCGTCGTTCGCGGTTTGATCTCGCCCTGAAAGTAGATCACGCGAAGCTCGACCTCAAGCGGGCCGCTTTCGTTGATTAGTACCTGCGCAACGCTCGGGGTCGATGTGTTCCTGATCTTGGTTTCGGCGTCAAAACCCCAGTAGTTCGGCCCCGAAGGATTGCGCTGGGCAAAGGCATCGCCGCCTACATCGGTCCACATCTCGGTATTGCTCCCAGACGGTTTATAGTTCCGTGAATCAGAACTTTCCGTCCGGATCGCAGCCCGTATGAAGCCGGCATCTCGATACGATCGGTCTTTGAGAGATCTGAATTCCCAGGCGGGCATCATATCGCGGATCGCCCAGATGCCGCGCTTTTCTGTTTTGGCAAGGGCCTCGAGGCCATCGTAAACCGCGGCTTCTGCCGGTTCCTGTCCGCTGCGGTCAGGCGGAACATGCCACGCGGCGCCGTCGCGGACTAGCTGCTGCCCAAGGTCAAGGCCGTCAAGGTAGGCTTTGCCGATCAGCGCGGTCGGCGAAAAGCCGTTCGATACGAATGTTATGATCTTTCCTGTGATCAGCCGCTCCGTATGCTCGCGAACTATCCGGTTCAGCGGCTGTTCCGGTTCGAGAACATCGATGAACTGGATCGCCACGGTCAGTTCGCTGTTGTCGGTCTGCATGACAAATGTCTTTCCGTCCAGTACATTGGCCACGCGTCCCGTAAGAGTCGTTTGCGCCGCGGCATCACTTGCCGACAGCACGAAAAGGGCCACGAGGATGAAAAACGGAAATGACCTTTTCATATCAAAAAGCGGATCGTAGCAACCCTATTCGGCGGCCTGAAGCATGTTGTACAAAAGCAGCTGCATTCCGGCCTGAGGGAAGATCACATAGTCGCCGATCTTCAGCGTCACTTCGCCGCCGTAAACGATCTTTTCGATCGCGGCTTTGCTGATCTCAAAGCTGAGCTTTTCTATTGCCATGCCGTCTTCTTTTGAGGTCACCCTCTTTGGCCTGCCAACCGCAACTGTCTTTTCATCGACGATCACCGAAAGCGTATTGGCTTTAAGAAAACGCCATTCATCCGCGACGGAGACGACCGTGAAATGGAATTTACCGGTGCGGTTTTTTTCGGTTTCCTGTTTGTAAAGATAGGTTATGTCGCACACGACCTTTCGGTCGGCGGGGACGTCGCCCTGTTCTTTCACTCCCATCCAGAACGTGCTGAGCCAACCGGTCTTTGTCGCCGCGTTGTACCCGTGCATAAGAGGGCCCGGGTTTTTCAACGATGGGTTCTTGTCCGACCAAACGCCGGCCGGCCTGGCGGAGTTTTTTTCAGCTGAGGTCGTTTTGTAATTCGCCTTTTTGGCCTCTGCCGTGCCGCGATCGGCCGCGACCTGTTTCTCACGTTCGCTCAATGCCCTTTCCGCACGAAACTCCCACGCCGGCTTCATGCCCTTTACGCCCCAGATGCCGCGATTCTCAAGCCTGGCCTGCGTCTGATGATATTCATACGCATCGCTTTCGCTCGAGTTTTGTCCACTTTTCTCCGGGCTGATATGCCACGCCGCTCCGTCGCGGAGCATCTGGACGGCAACGTCTGTCGAATTTACGAACAACTGCCCAAAGGTCTTGCCCGGAGCAAAACCCGCTGACCGAAACGTCACCTGCTTATCCAGCACAAGCTTTGCCAAATGTTCGCGGACCGTTTTGTAAAGCGGCTGTTCAGGCTCAGGCACTTCAACGTATTGGAGTTCGGCAAGAAGCTTTCCGGTCGATATTTCTATGATCACCGTTCGGCCGTCGAGCACCTGGACAACCCGCCCAGAAAGCGTTGATTGCGAGTAGCCGGCGGCGGCGAGCACCAAGATCGCCGCGAAAATAACCAATGATTTTGCGTAAGACATAGTTATAACCTCTGATGAACAAAATTGTCTTGCTATCGGGCCTCGAGATCGTATTCCCGCAACCTTCTATAAAGCGTCGAAGGCGAGATGCCTAGCAACTCGGCGGTCTTGCCGCGATGCCAGCCGGTCTTTTCGAGCGCGGTGAGGATCTGTTGACGTTCGGAATCGCGAAGATTGGTCGGAGGAACGTTCTGGAATGAGTTAATGCCTGGCTGCCCCGGCGACGTGTAGTTGACGGAGACGTTCGTCTTCTCGATCCTGTAAACCACTTCGGGCGGGAGTTCCTTGACCGTTATCCGGTTGTTGTCCGCAAGAAGGGCCGCACGTTCAAGGCAGTTTCGCAGTTGCCTGACATTACCGGTCCAGGCAAATTTCTTTAGCGCCTCGGCCGCCTGAGGCGTGACCTCGGGCACCTCAACGCCCGATATCTTTTCAAGCAGATATTTTGCTAGAGGTTCTATATCCTCGGCACGTTCGCGCAACGGCGGTATGTTTACTTCGAAGCTGTTAACGCGGTAAAGAAGGTCCGCGCGAAAAACGCCTTCGCTGACCGCGCGGTCAGGGTCGCGGTTCGTCGCCGCGACAAGCCGCACATCGACCTCGACCTTTTTCACTCCGCCGACGCGGAAGAACGACCGCGTTTCAAGCGCCCGCAGCAGCTTCGATTGCAGCTGGGCCGGCATTTCCATTATTTCGTCGAGGAAAAGTGTACCGCCGTCAGCAAGCTCGAACAGCCCAAGCTTTCGCGCCCTGGCGCCGGAGAAGGCACCGGCCTCGTGGCCGAAAAGTTCCGATTCGAGCAAGGTATCCTGCAGCGCGGCGCAGTTGAGATCGATAAAGGCTTTATCTGCTCGCGGGCTCAGCTTGTGGATCGCCTGGGCGATCAGCTCCTTTCCCGTGCCCGATTCGCCCGTGATCAGTACGGACGTGTCCGACGGGGCAACACGCCGCACAAGCCGGAGCACTTCTTTCATCTGCGGCGATTCGGCGACGATGTCCGGGATCTGCTTTGATGACCTTTCGATCTGGGCCCGAAGGCGCTGGTTGTCGATCTTGAGCCGCTGCTTTTCATATGCCTGCGTAACCAGCGCGGCCAGTTCGTTTAGCCTATACGGCTTTGTCAGGTAATCGTAGGCCCCGAGCTTCATTGCCTCGATAGCCGATTCAACCGTTGCCTGTCCTGTCAGCATGATCACTTCCGGCGGCGTCTGCGACTTTTCGCGAACCCGCCGAAGCAGTCCGATGCCGTCGAGCCTCGGCATGTTTATGTCGCACAAAAGAACGTCAAAATCCTTTGATTCCAACGCTCCCCAGGCCTCTTCACCATCCGAGGCCGTATCGACCTCGTGGCCCTGGCGGCTTAGTTCTTTCTGGACCACCAAGCGGAGGTTCTTTTCGTCATCTACTACGAGTAGTTTTGCCATATCTAGGTTCGAGACCGCTCGATCTCGCGGAGGGAGGCTATTTAGAAATTACAGGGAGTGTGATCGTGAACGTCGTGCCGCCGCGATCTGCGTTTGAGCGAACGCCAAGGCGGCCGCCATGGTCGGTAACGATCCCATAACACACCGCAAGGCCCAGGCCTGTGCCTTCGCCGACCGCCTTTGTGGTGAAAAACGGTTCGAATATCTTCGACAGATTCTCGGCCGGAATTCCAACGCCGGTGTCTTCTACCTCAATAGCGACACGATTTGTTTCGGCAACAGCCCGAAAGGTGAGTATGCCGCCGTCGGGCATCGCGTCGATAGCATTGGTGCCAAGCACGATGATCGCCTGCTGTATCTGGCCGGCATCGGCATTGACGAGCGGAACATCTGCTGCAGCATCGACCTTGATCTCTATTCGTTCACGGCGTTTTTGATGAGAGATAAGGTTGGCGGAGGACCGGAGGATGTCAACCACATCGATCGGGTGCCGTTCGCCTTTACGATGGCGGCTGAAATCGAGCAGGCCGGTAGTTATCGATTTGCAGCGGAACGCCTCGCTCTTGATCAGGCCGAGGTATTCCGCAAGGTCCTCTTCGACCTCATGGTCCGAAAATGCCCCTTCGTCAACACGCCGTTCAAGAGCTTCGGCGCAGGCTGAGATCGTCGCAAGCGGGTTGTTGATCTCGTGAACAACGCCTGCCGCGAGCCTGCCGACCGCCGCAAGTTTTTCCGCTCGGCCAACCGCGTGGATCGCCTCAACCCGTCGCGTTACGTCTTCGCCGACGGTTATTACGTGCGTCACCGCTCCGGTGTCGTCATCGATCATCGGCACTTTGCTGACCATCCAGTGTTTGGTCGCGCCCTGCTCGTCGATCGTCTGCTGTTCGATGCGTTCGATCTTTCCGGTGCTGAACGCCCGCTCAAACTCATCGCGCACCTGTCCTTCCGGGTAACGTGCAAGGACGCTGAATACGTTGTGGCCAATGACGGCCTCGCGCGGAATGCCCTGAACGCCTACCTCCCGATGGCGGTTCCAGGTGACGATGCGGTAATCGCGGTCAACGACGTATAGAGAAACAGGAAGCGCATCAAGGATCGCTTCGGTAAAGCGGCGATGCTCGTCCTTTGCACGGTTGATCGAATCGTTCATCGCCGTTTCATAATGTGCCGAGAGATTAACGCTCATCGCGGCCATCTGCGTCGCGGCGTCGATCAGGCTGCCTTTCGCTTCGCTGAAATCTTTTTTCGATGCAAATCCGACCACGATCGTGCCCTTGATCTCGCCGTTTATAAGCAGGGGCGAGACATATTCGAGTTCGTGGGTCGCATGCGCGATCAAAAATTCCTCAGGATTGTCCTCCCTGTACCCGATCTGCGGCGGCAGGAGCGCAAGCCATTTCTCGAAATTGGTTTTGGGAAAGGCACGCGGGTCGATCTCGCCCTTGCGGTCAAACGCGCACGTGACCATGCCGATACTTTCGAGTTCAGCGACAAATGCACATACTTCGGCGCCGGACGAACGCCTGATGGCGCTGGCAACGCGGCTTGCGACCTTTTTGGGGTGCACGGTCAAAAGCAGGCTTCGTCCCAGGTCAGAGATGAATCTAAGCTGAGTCGAATTGTCGCCGGATTCCTCCAAAGGCAGATATGGCCTGCTTGGTTTTTGTGAGGCAGAAGGAACGGTCATTAGGGGACCTGAAGAGCCGTAGGCTAACTGTTTTCAACAGGTTGGCTCGTGTAAGAAATGCTGGACCAGATCGTCGGAACGGCACAAATGTGCCACATATAAGATTAAAACGGGTTTGCAGGGTTTTGTCAATGTTTTTGATCGCTATTACGGCCGTTTCGTTTCTTGATTCGCGTGTTTCGTGGCGGCAAAGCCGGACGTTCGGCCACGAAATCGACGAAAATTGAATGCGAAAACTCGCGGCACAAGGATCCGTCCTTTTGATCCGAACGCAATTTGACGAAACTCTATTGACGCAGCGGGAAAATATCGCAAATATATGAGAATGCAGGTTCAGTACAATAGGTCTGCGGTCCGGCGGGTAAAGACCGTCATTGCGGCCGCTTCTTTGATCCTTGCCGCATCATTAGCTGCCTATGCCCAGAAGGTTGTTGACAAGACCGTTGCGACCGTCAGCGATGGCATCCGCACCGAACTTATAACATATTCGGACCTGCGTTGGCAGCTTGCCCTGCAGCCCGGCGTGCCGCTGTCGCCGCCGCGTTCGGTTGACCTGAACACAGCACTGAACCTGCTGATCAACCAAAGAATATTTGCTCTCGAGGCCGAACGGATACCGCGAGCCCAACCTTCCGAAGAAGCGGTGGCCGCCGAAATAAAGCGTATTCTGGCCATCTTTCCGTCAATGGCCGAATTTGAGCGAAGGCTGAAAGAGGTTGGCTTTGATTCAGTAAAAGATGACAACTTCGAACGCCTGATAGCGAAACGTATCGCCATCGAAAACTACCTGGATTTCCGCTTCCGTTCATTCATTGTCAACAGTCCCGAGGAGGAGGTCAGATATTACAACGAGATCTTCGTCCCAGAGTTTCGCCGCCGCTATCCCGGCGTTGTCATGCCGTCGCTGGATGAAAAACGGGCCGAGATCGACCAAATTCTGACCGAATCAAAGGTAGCCGAAAACATCGAGGCCTACCTCGACGACGCTAAACGCCGTGTCGAGGTCGTAATGCTCAAGTCCGATCAACCGTTGCAGTAACGCCTGCGAGCCGCACCCGCCGCATTGAATGACCCAATGCTCAGGATCGTTCCTGCTTCACCGGAGCTATCGCGGCAACTTTTTCCTGCTTTGAAATGACGACGCCGCCCGGTTTTTCGACCGTAATGGCGAACGCCTGCGGATTGCGGGCCCGGATCTTTGCGTCGATCGGGATAATAACATCGCCGTCCGTAGTTATGTCGAAAACGCCGCCATCGACCGGTGTTTTGGGCCCCTGCCCTGCTTCAACTATCCACAATTGATAGGTTTGCTTGTCCGGATCGTTCTTCGGCAGCCCGCGAAGCCGTATGTAGCCCGCCTGTTTCGCGTCGCTCCATACAACGTCGCCCGAAACATTGACGTTCTCCATCTTTCCCGGGCCCCACTCCGCCTTGACCATCTGCGGTGACGATTCCATAAAACGCTCGCGCTCTTGGGCGGGCGTCAGCCGTTCTTCGGGCGACGGCGTTGGCGTCGGTTGGACAGCGATCTGCGGACCACCGCGCGGAATAAGCAATGAGACCGCGAGGGCGACACACGCCGCCGCGGCCACCGCCCAGCCCATCCAGTCGAACCACGACCGGCCTCTCCCGCCGCCAAGAACTATTTGCCGCTGCGGTACCGCGGATTCCTCATCCGCCGCGCTCGCTCCAAAAAATCCATCTGCATCGCGCCGCAGTTTTGACTGCAGCGATGCCGGCATTTCAGCCGCCGGATCAAGATCGACCAGCCCAAGTGCCGCTATTGTCTTTTCAATGGTTTCCGCATCGCGCCGGTCGTAGCCGAGGTGATCGAGTTCCTTCGCCTCTTCATCAGTCAGCCCGTAAACGAACTTATCGCACAGGAGGTCAAGCACTTTTTCTTTTTCTTCGCCTGTCATGCGTGCACCTCCTTTCCGGTATCCAAATTCCCTAAGCCCAAAAATTCGCGTGCCTGCAAAATGCCTCGGCGGGCGTGTGTTTTGACCGTTCCAAGCGGCATCCCTGTCTGGTCCGCTATCTCCTGATGCGAAAGCCCCTGGACGATGGATAGCTGCAGTACCTGCCGCTGTTCGGGCCGCAGCGAGTTCAATGCTTTGACGGCATCGTTTGCCTCGATCGAGGCCTGCATTTTCCTGTCCGATCTGTCCATGGGTTCAACCGCGACATCGTCCAAAGCATCCGCCGAGATGCGGCGTGAGGAAAAGCGGATGCGGTCGATGATGCGCC
>JADLDC010000361.1 GCA_020846885.1 Acidobacteriota bacterium
CGATCCAGGAATCAGGGAAGATGTAGTTGAAAAGGAAGCCTTCGACCGGCGCCTGGAAAAGATCTCGCGGGCAATACGCGACTTCATGCAGATGCCCGATGTGATCGGCGTTGTCGAGGCAGAGAACCTCAACGCCGTGAAGCGGCTTGCGTCAAAGATCAACGCCGATGCGATCGCGGCAGGCAAGCCAGACCCGAAATATGAGGCGTTTTTGGTAGAGGGCAATGACGGCCGCGGCATCGACAACGGTGTTCTGGTAAAGACATCGCGGATCAAAGTGGTCGAGATCAAGCAGCTCGGTAAAGATGAGAAATACAAAAATCCGCTAACAAAGGAGGAAGCATTTTTGAACGACCGGCCGCCGCTGATGCTGCGGGCGTCGATCGAGGATGCTAAGGCCGGGAAGCCGTTCGAATTCACCGTGATCGTCAATCACCTTAAATCCTACAGCGGCTACAATGACCCGAAGCAGATGGAGAATGTCCGGCTGAAAAAGAAGCTCCAGTCTGAATTTCTGGCCAAACTCGTTCAATCTCGGCAGAAGGCCGATCCCAAAGAGCGGATCGTCCTGATCGGCGATTTTAACTCCTATCAATTCAGCGACGGCATTCTAGACCAGATCGGGACGATCATTGGCAAACCGTCAGGTAAGGACGCGCTTCTTATGCCGTCAGATGATCTTGTCAACCCGGACCTCATCGACCTGGTCAATGCGATCGCCGAGCCGCAGCGATATTCGTTCATTTTTGACGGGAATGCGCAGGTGCTTGATCACATGATCATTACTGAGAATATGCGCAAGCATACTCGCGGATTTGGCTATGCCCGCCTCAACGCTGACTATCCCGAAAGCTATCGCGGCGATGTCGCAAGACTGGAACGTTTCTCAGACCACGATCCGGCTGTTGCATTTTTTACGATGGATGATATGACCCCGCAAAAGTAGAACAGGCTTCAAACCTTTTCGGTCTGATCGCCATGATCACTGAATTCGGTACGCCCTGCCTTTCCATACTGTGACGACGACCGAGCCGGTAAACGACTCTGCAATGCTACGAAGGCCGCTGTCGAGGGCGCGATATTCTTTCGTATCGCGTCGGACGTTAACAGTGGCTTGCCCGCGAAAGGCGGTGTCGTACCAAACACCTTGCTTGAGTTCAAATGTGCGGCCGCCTACGTATTTTCGGACCGTCGCGGCCGAAACTCCGGCACCTGAGGGAGCGGACAATGCTTCTTTTTTCGGTGCTCCTGTTTGGTCTTCCCTGCGGGCCATTTTGGGACGGCCCGTCTGGACGTCGCTGAGTTCACGATCATCGCTCCGCACTGATTCCTTTGGGGCAGGAGTTACGCTTGGGGGTTGGGCAACGGACATGGCCTTCTGTTCGTCCGCGGACCTATCGCGTTCGGCCTCTGGCTTGACCTGAAGCTCCTGCGCCCGGCGATTACGCATCGGGATGGGTTCGGTCGCCGGCGGAGCCGGAGCCGCTGCCTGCGGCTGGGCGTCTTTTGCAAAGCCTTCATCCGCCGGACTGCTGGGGCCCTGCTTTGAGCCTGCCCCGCCGCCGGCCGTGTCATCAACAGGGACTGCCGTTTCACCAATCACCGGAGCATTTGCCACGGTGTTTGCCGCATTTGCCGCTGTGTTCATTGATGAATTGCTGCTTGTGGCCGGAGCGGTCGCGGGAGCACTTTCTGGCCTACGCCCTGAGACATTTGCAGTCCGGGAAATGTCTGACTCGCCCGTCAGAACCGACCTGGTCAAGACCGATAGGCCGATAATTCCCGCGAACAGAACAATAAGCCCACCCATCACGTAGGCAAGCTGCGGAAACAGGAACAACCGGCGGTACCACGGAAGAGCAGATCCGACAGGCGCGGCAACGCCGGCGGCCGCGGCCTGCTTTTCTTCGGCGTTGAGCTGTGCGGTGTTGACCAAGATACTCCTGCACCTGTCACACCCGGCAAAATGCGTTACGAACGTCTTGCGCACCGCTGGCGGAACGCGCTTTTCGGCAAAGGCGGCTATCTCGTCCGCATCAAGATGAAGCCCGTCGCGGAACTCACTTATAGTGATAGTCCGCCCGGTTGCGTCATTGCGAAGAAGAGCATCTATTTCCTTGTCGAAGTCCGTTTCCATCCGTGACAGTTAATTTTCTCAGTTTCACGAGCTAATGCCCGTCGGGCCATCCCATATTATTGAACGCGCTACTGCAGGAAACCTTGCAGGGCCGCCGCCGCAAGAAGCAGTCCCATCAATTTCTCCATGCTAATATCAAGTTTTGACGCGGCGTCGGACAGGTAGAGTTTTACCTCTTTCTCTGACCAGCCGCGGTTCTGACGCAGATCGCGTTCTGCGGCCTTTCGTACCTCAGATTGGATCCGCACCAGCTTTCGGCTTGCCGTCGCCTCGTGAAAATCGAATAATCTGGCTATATCCTTCAACTTCTGGCCATCGAAATAGTAGAGCTTTAATATCAGCCGATCCTCGTCCTCAAGCGAGCTGACCGCTGCTTTTA
>JADLDC010000362.1 GCA_020846885.1 Acidobacteriota bacterium
TAAAATTTTGAAACTTCAACCCGCGAAATTCGTGATATACCAAGATAGGAGTTTTTCGCCACAATAATATGAATTTACGCAATCGTTTAAGAGATCAGCGAGGTTTTAACCTGATCGAGCTGATGATCGTTATCGCCATCATCGGCCTTTTGATCGGCGTCGGCAGCCTTGCGTGGGGTGCGATGATCCGATCAGGCAATGAGACGGCGGCCGCACAGATACTAGATCGAATGCGGACATACCAGGCCCAATTCGCTTCTCGCAACCGTGGAAAGTTTGGCTCCTTTGATCAGTTGATCGCTTCCGGCGCACTGGATTCACAATACGCCGGCGACGCCCCGGTGGTGAACGGCTATATTTACTCGATGGAGATCGTAGATCCATCGAGCGCAGCCCCCGCATCATACAAGATCTGGGCGGATCCCCAGGTTGCCACTGGCATCACGGCAACGGGCAATCGGTTCTTCTTCACAAGTTCCGCGATCAGCGGTATAAAAGCGAAGGAAGGCGAAAAGGCCAACGAGAACGACCCGTCCATCTAGCGATAGGCCGTCTTAGCTCAGCGGTAGAGCACTCGCTTCACACGCGATAGGTCAGAAGTTCAAATCTTCTAGACGGCACCATTTTCCATTAAAGGCTGCGAATTATCGCGGCCTTTTTGGTTCTTACACGCTATGTTCCCAACTATACCTTTGTTGTTCCCGATTCCCGGTAAGCTTGATGGCTAACAGAAATTTCAGCTAGATGACCACACGGAGGGAACAAATGGAACGGGAAGAAAACTTAACAATGGAGACCGCACTATATCAGAATTGGAGCGACGCGGAGGCCGCCTATAAGAAATTGCTCGAACATAATTTTACACGTGACCAGATAAGTATCTTAATGTCTGAGGAAACCCGCGACCGCTATGCCGGGACAAAGACCGAAATGGGGACCAAGGCGCTTGAAGGAACTGGCGCCGGCGCGGCGGTTGGCGGTGCGGTCGGGGCGATCGTTGCGGCGGTCATGGCTATCGGCACCACCCTTGTCATTCCGCCGCTCGGCCTGGTTGTTGCCGGACCGCTCGCGGCGGCACTCGCCGGGATCGGTGCAGGCGGCGTGGCGGGCGGGATCATTGGGGCATTGGTCGGATACGGCATTCCCGAAGAGACCGTTAAACGCTACGAATCCGGGATAAAAGAAGGCGGTGTCGTCCTCGGGGTACAGCCGCGCAGTGCGGCCGAAGCCCATGAGGTCAACCGGATATGGAAAGATACCAACGCCGAGAACGTGAACGTTTAGAAGCTCGCCAGTTACAGGATGTGGATCTGATAAGCCCTCAGATAGCTCTGATGTGACGTTTCGGATCCGAAATTCAGACCTTCTTCATTTTATTCAGTGGTTGTTAACGATCTATCGCTGAAAAAGATGAAGAAGTTCTGAATTGGATGATCAAGAGTCGGCGTCCACAGCTTGTATTTCATTGGCGGCTTTCAGGCATCCTCCTTTTCGTTTATTACACAGACTGCCGTTTAGCGGGCCTTTCGTCGGCAAGCAGACGAACCGCCAGAACGAACACAAAGATAACGATGGCGGGTGAAAGAAGCAATAACGGCTGGCGGGTAAGCTGCGTCACATCGCCGGCGGCGGCGAGCATATTGCCAAGGCTTGGTTCGGGCTCTTGAACACCGACGCCAAGATAGGAAAGTGCGACCTCAGCCAACAGAAAGTAAGGCAGCATGATCAACGCCTGCGTGAGCAAGGCCGGTGCGGCATTTGGCAAAATGTGGCGGAACATTATGCGAATTTCGGTCAGCCCGATCGAGCGTGCGGCAAGCACGAACTCACTTTCTTTCAGCGACCGCACGATTCCCCTTGTAAGCCGGGCCATCGGTGCCCATCCGGTCAGGGCAAAGATCACGACAAGCAAAAATGCGGCACGCATCGGCGGAAGCTCAAGCGGGAAGGCGGCCCTTGCGGCAAGTATAAGTATAAGTGTCGGCAGCGCCAACATTGAATCGGCCGCCCCCATCATCACGGTGTCCGCGAACCGCCCCGCATACCCGCTGAAAAGCCCAAAAAGGATCCCGATGATGCAAGCCACTGCCGCACCAAGCGGGCACACGAGCAGTGAAAACCTTATCGCGATCAAAAGCCGCGAGAACCGGTCGCGCCCGAGCGAATCGGTACCAAGCAGGTGAAGACGCGGAGCCGCCGCGTCGCGGTCGAGTATTCCGATCAGATGGGTGCGCGTGTGAATAAACCCAAGCAGGTCATACGGTTCGCCTTCGACCAGCATTCCGATCGAATACCGTTCTGTTTCGATCTCCTCATACCGAAATGTCAGCGGATCGACCAGGCGCCGGGCATATATGTACGGGCGAACCACATCTCCCTCACTGTCGCGAAACCTGATCGAGGATGGCGGAGCGGAGATCGCTTGCCGCGACTGCGTTGTGTGATCATACGGCGCCAAAAAGCCGGCAAAAAGGACGACTACTGCAAAGCTGACAAGCACCGCCGCGGCAAGCCGCCATGCCCATGAGTTCCGTTTTGCCGGCCTCTCTTTCATAGATCGATCTCGGTGTCGCGCATCCGTTTATCGTTCACAAGCTGGAGCATTTCCGCCAATGTATTGGCCAACCAGACCGCGGCGCTCGATACAACCACAAGACCCATCACCAGCGGCACGTCGCGGCCGCGAACAGCCCAAACCATCAAAGCACCGATACCCGGCCAGCCAAGTATCGATTCAACGATCACAGAGCCGCCGATCAACGCCCCTAGGGAAAGCCCAAAGATGGTCAACAGAGGATTTAGTGTTGCCCGTACTGCATGCCTGAATATGATCGCTGTCTCGCTTAGCCCTTTGGCCCGCGCGTAGTGAATGAACGGCAGTTTCATCGCCGCCTTGAGTTCGCTGTCAGCCTGTCCGAGAAACAACGCGATCAGTGGAAACGCAAGAACGATCGCGGCCAGAAAAAGGGCCGCCCATGAGTCATTGCGTATCGCAACCGCTGAACCGGCCACTCCAACGGTAAGCGCCAGGGCGAACAGGGCCAGGACGATACGCGGCGTTGAGGCGGTCACCAAAACGATCAGGCCGATCATCCGGTCGAGCAGCTTGTTCCGCAGCCCGGCCGCCAGGAGAGCAAGCGTCATTGAAAACACAACCGCGATAGCGAGTCCTGTGACACCCAGCTTTAGCGTGTTGATCAGACGCGAGAAGACAACCGTGCTTACCGGCGACCGCAGCGAAATGGATTCGCCCATATCGCCCTTCAGCATATCGCTCAGCCACGCTCCGTAGCGAACAATGAGCGGGCGGTCGAGTCCATATACCTTGCCGAGCCGTGCGATCGTTTCTTCTGATACTTGCGGATTCTCGCGCAACGCCGACAGCGAATCACCGCCCGCCGATGAGAGCAGGACAAATGAGATCACCGACACCACCAGCAGCATCAGTACACCCTGAATGATCTTCCTAACGATAAACCTGAACACAGTGGAACAAAGGCGCCCGGCGTGGCGGCCGTGGAAGCGGCGCTTGGATATTCTTCACCATCGCTGATTGATTTGCAAAATGAAACCCCTTAAACTTCTTACCGTAGTCCCTCACGCTGTCCTTTCACCGAAAACGAATTCCGGAGCTAGATCGATATGAAAAAAACCATTCGCCTGATCCAGGGCATTCCAGTGGCCGTTATTTGCTTGTTCCTGCTTGCATCGTGCAGCGGCCCGCAAGGAACATCAACCTCGACGAATAATGCTCAGCAACAAACCACAGGCAAGCGCGGCGGATCGCTGGTCTATCGCCTGACGGCCCCGGTGAAGACGCTGAATTATTATCTTGCGGATGACGAACCATCTGTCATTCTCACTCTATTTTTGCTGAACGACCGGCTTGTTTCATTTGATCATTCAAAGCAGGAGCATGTGCCGATGCTCGCGGAATCGTACAAACTCGGGCCCGACGGCCAAACGCTCGACCTGACCTTGCGCGACGGACTCAAATTCTCAGACGGACAACCGATCACCACGGCAGATGTCGAATTTACTCTCAAATGCATCTATGACAAACGCACCGCATCGCCGATCTTTCGCGATTCGCTGCTGGTCGGCGGTAAAGAGATCGAGGCAAAGGTCGTGGACGCACGCAAAATGCAGCTGATCTTTCCGGAAAAGATCGCCTCCGTCGAAAATTACCTTGAGAATCTTGCTGTAATGCCAAAACACACGCTCGATGCCGATTTTCAGGCGGGCAAGCTGGCTGAAAGCATGAAGATCGACGCTGACCCGAAGTCCGTTGTCACAAGCGGGCCGTTCGTCGTCGATTCGGTTCAGGCCGGCGAACGCGTTACCTTGAAGCGAAATCCGAACTACTGGAAAAAAGACGACGCAGGCACGCAGCTTCCCTATCTCGATTCGCTAGTCCTGGAGACCGTCAAGGACCCAAACAACACCATCGCACAGCTTCAGCAAGGCACGATCGATATCGCCGACCGGATCCGTTCGTCGGATTACGCAGCATTAAAAACAGCACAGGGCGCCGTCAAACCGTATGATGCCGGCCCGGGCCTCGGCACGGACCATATCTGGTTCAACTTGAACACAGCGAAGAAAAGCGGTGAACCTCTTGACTCGACGCCCAAGTACAAATGGTTCAGCGACAAGCGCTTTCGCCAGGCGATCGCCTATGCCGTTGACCGGAATTCGATCGTCGCCAATCAGCTTCAAGGCCTCGCAACGCCGCTCTACGGCTTTGTTCCCGCGGGAAATAAGGCCTGGCTCGACCCGAACCTGCCGAAAAAGGAATACGATCTTGAAAAGTCGCGCACGCTTTTGAAGGATGCAGGCTTTACGGTCCGCGACAATGGCGGGAAGCCTGAATTGTTCGATGCCGCCGGCAACCGCGTCGAATTTACACTGATCGTACCGGCCGAGAATGAACCACGCAAATTGATGGCGGCCGTTATTCAGGAAGATCTGGCAAAACTGGGAATTGCTATGCAGGTCGCACCGCTCGAGCAAAAGGGCGTCACCGAACGCTGGTCCGATACGTTCGATTACGATGCCATCCTGATGGGAACCTCGCAAACCGGCACCGACCCATCGGGCTTTTCGACGTTCCTGATGAGTTCAGGAACGGTCCATCAGTGGCATCCCAAGCAGCCAAAACCCGCAACGGA
>JADLDC010000363.1 GCA_020846885.1 Acidobacteriota bacterium
CCAATTCCGTCGTATCCTTCTCTCATAGCGTATCCTCCTTCGGTCCCTTTGACCGTTTTGTTTTTTCATCAAAACAAGGATACGCTATTTTTCATTTACCCTCTTCCACAACTTTCGATACTAGCTCGATTTATGTTCAGGGCGGCACAACAATTCAATGGTCGTGAGCGCGAAACAGCGACTTTGTTATCGCGTTGCGTGGTTTCCCTTAGCTTGTGTGGCAGCGGTTTCGCCCCACATCATCGCCGTCGTTCGGGGATTCATGTTCAGATCAAAACACTAGATAATTGGGGCGCAAAAGAGTATCCTATTTTTTCATTGTAAGCCTGTTGAAGTTTCGTCATGAATACTGTTAAAGCCTACGAAGAAGTTGTTGATTTTATTGCCGCTGGAACAACACCGCAGAATGTCATTGCTTTTCGTCCGTCGAAAGCGGCCCAAGCGCGTGTCGAAGACCTGTTGTCCCGTGAAAAGAACGACGGATTGTCATCTACTGAAAAATCTGAGCTTGACCATTATTTACAGCTTGAACATTTGATGCGGCTGGCAAAAGCCCGCGCCCGCGATTTTTTGCCGAATGAGTAACCGCATCAGTTCTGAAATTCGGCAGGTCGTTGCCAGCCGCGCCAATAATGTTTGCGAGTATTGTCTTATAGCCGAAGCAGATGCTTATTTCCCGTTTCAAGTTGAGCATATCATCAGCCACAAGCACGGCGGTTCTTCGGAATTGGAAAATTTGGCTTTGGCTTGTGTTTTTTGCAACCGATACAAAGGCAGTGACGTTGCTTCCTTGAAACCTGACACAGGCGAGTTAGTTCGTTTCTACGATCCGCGCACTATGCGTTGGCGCGAACATTTTCGCCTTAACGGAGTTTTGATCGAACCTTTGACAGACATCGGTGAAGCAACAGTTCGCATATTACAGATGAACCGCGACGATCAAATTCTTGAGCGTCACGTTTTGAGTAGTCTCGGCCGATACCCAAGCGATGCCGCGATGTTGCTGACAACGGAACACTAGCAATGAAACGCCCAACACGTTCTTGAACGTGATGGCGAAGCAACGAATTTCTTATCAACGGGATTTGTTTCCCAGACGTTTGGTGATTTCGTTCGCTCATTGTCAAAGCTGCCGTTAAACGCCAAGGAGACATCATGACGGTAAAGCGAATGGACAACGTCGGGATTGTGGTTGAAGACCTTGATGCCGCAATTGAATTTTTTAAGGTGCTAGGGCTTGAGTTCGAAGGGCGGGCCATGGTTGAGGGTGAATGGGCGGGCCGCGTCACCGGACTTGGCACGCAGCGTGTCGAGATCGCAATGATGCGTACGCCGGACGGCCACGGCCGGCTCGAATTGTCCCGGTTTCTTGCTCCGCCCGTGATCGCTGATCATCGCAACGCGCCGGTAAACGCTCTCGGTTATCTCCGCGTAATGTTCGCGGTCGAGGACATCGACGATACGCTCGTCCGGCTCGGCAATATTGGTGCGACGCTCGTTGGCGAATTGGTCCAGTACGAAAATTCATATCGGCTCTGCTACATTCGCGGCCCCGAAGGAATTCTCATCGGCCTTGCCGAACAACTTGGACAGCAGACTTCCCGTGAGGATCCTTTAGAAAATAGCGGTTAAGATCATAGTAATTCGCGTCTAAAGCCCGGCTCGCGATCGTCGGTTCTTAGGGCCCGCAGCTAACACCTCGATTTAAGCCTCGATCAAAAGGAAAGTATAAAAATGACAAGAGTCCGCGTTGAAAGTTTTACGATCTCGATTGACGGTTATGGAGCAGGCCCGGATCAGGATCTTGATAATCCGCTCGGCATTGGCGGGATGGAGTTACACCAGTGGCTATTTCCAACACGCACGCTGCAGCGGTCATTGTTCGGCAATGACGGCGGTACGACCGGGATCGACGACGACTTTGCCGCCCGAGGCTTCAATAATGTCGGGGCATGGATTCTCGGGCGAAACATGTTCGGGCCGATCCGCGGCGAATGGCCGGACATGAATTGGAAAGGCTGGTGGGGCGATAGTCCGCCTTATCACGTTCCAACATTCATTTTGACCCATTACGCCCGCCCGCCCATCGAGATGGACGGCGGAACGACGTTCTATTTTGTCACGGGTGGTATTCATGAGGCTCTAGACCGAGCCCGCGAAGCAGCCAACGGAAAGGATGTGCGTATCGGCGGCGGGCCGGACACGATCCGCCAATATCTTAGCGCAGGCCTGATCGATGAACTTCACATTGCCATCTCGCCGGTATTGCTCGGCCGGGGAGAACCGCTGTTCCAAGGTATCGATTTGCGAACGCTTGGATATGCGTGTGTCGAATCCGCAGCATCGGAAAAGGCCACGCATGTTGTTCTCCGCCGCGATCCTCACGAGGACGAATAGCCCACAGGCCCATCGTTTTGCCGAAGTATTCGGCATTTCCCCTTAAACCAGTTGAAAAATGAATTGGAATTCTGTATCTTCTTTGTAGATACCCACGAGGCATATAATGAGAGTTCAAATTCAAAAATGGGGTAACAGTTTAGCGTTGCGGATTCCAAAATCTTTTGCCGTCGAATCAAAGATCGAGCAAGGTTCAACTGTCGAAGTGTCGCTTAAGAGCGGAACGATCACCGTCGTTCCCGTCGCCGAACCCGAGTTTTCACTTGACGATCTGTTAGCAAAGATCACGCCGGAAAACTTGCACGACGAGACCGACACGGGAGCGTCCGTCGGTAAGGAGGCATGGTAATGGCCTATGTCCCTGACCGTGGTGACGCGATCTGGATAGACTTCAACCCACAAGCAGGGCATGAACAAGCCGGCCGGCGGCCCGCCATTGTCTTGTCGCCGCAAAGTTACAATCGAAAAGTCGGCTTGTGCCTGCTGTGCCCGATCACTAATAAGGCTAAAGGGTATCCGTTTGAGGTTTCGATCCCCACGAGTTCAGGCGTAACCGGAGTGGTGCTTTCGGACCAGGCAAAGAGTTTAGATTGGCGAATGAGAAATGCGGAATTCATCGCCGGCCTGCCTGACTCTGTCACGACAGAAGTATTGAAGAAACTGAGGATCTTATTGTGATGGACCGCTTTCAAAGAATGAAACGGGCCTTGGCAGATGTGTCAGGCTCAAGGCCGGCATTTCGTTCGAATGCGTAAACTTCTTGAAGCCAGACTTAAACCGGCGATCACCACGGTCGCCCTGCTTGCCTTTCTCATCATTGGACAGATCATTGAGATCGTTTACGCGATCAACGGTGCATCTCCGCCGGAAGTTTTTGAGTTTCTTTATCCATTTGCGTTTCTCGGTTTGGTTTGCTGGTGGCTGCAAAAGGACAGCACGCGGACCGGTGTTAATTGGCCGCTGGATATGGGCATGTTTCTGTTTCAGGCATGGGTCTTAGTTTTGCCTTATCATCTGATCAAAACCCGCGGCATTCGCGGCCTGATCGACATGGGCATTTTCGCGGTTGCTCTCGTCGCGGCGTGGATACTTCTTGCCATCACGTGGATGGTTTTAACCAATGGAGCGATAGGACCTTAGGCCGACCCGGCCGTTGACGGGATCGGTCTTCCGATATCTCTACGGTATTGCATTCCGTTCCACGAAATAACATCGACGCCTTTGTACGCCTGCCGAAGCGCGCCATCCAATGATTCAGCCGCCGCCGTTATTCCAAGCACCCGGCCGCCTGAGGTAACGAGTTCGCCCTCGGCGTTCCGCGATGTTCCGGCATGAAAAATCGTTACACCGGGCACGGCGGCCGCTGTTTCGAGGCCTGAGATCACATCGCCCTTTCGCGGCGACTGCGGATAGCCGTCCGCCGCAAGCACAACGGTCGCCGAACTTCCCGGCCGCCAATGGATATCAGTCTCATTCAGTTTTCCTTCCAGCATCGCTTCGCAAATTTCGACCAGGTCCGTTTCGAGACGGACAAGGATCGACTGTGTCTCAGGGTCGCCAAAGCGGACATTGTATTCAAGCAGTTTGGATCTTCCTGCAGAGGCCCGCACGTCAGTAAGGGCGTGATGGTCAACGTTCGTACTAAGACCTTGCTGACGCGCGGGCTTCTGCATTGGATCCGAATTGTCTTCCATCATCAGGCCGAGGAATAGAATTCCGCGAAACGGAAATCCTTCGGCGATGCAGCCGCGCAGGGTTGGGCGGATGATAGTTTCGGTGATCTCGGCGAGCTGATCTTCACTGAGCAAAGAACTGTCGGTGAATGTCCCCATGCCGCCGGTATTCGGGCCAGTGTCGCCTTCGCCGATGCGTTTGTGATCGCGAGTCGGCGTCATAAGTACAAAATCCTCGCCGTCGGCAAACATAAGCAGCGAGACCTCACGGCCCGTCAGGCATTCTTCCAGAACTATCTTCGAAGCGGCCTCACTGCCCGCGACCGATCCAAGATCTTTGATCGCGGCAACCGCTTCAGCCCGGTCCGCAGCGACCACGACGCCTTTGCCCGCGGCGAGGCCGTCCGCCTTAACAACAACCGGCGCTCCCGGACCGCCGAAAACGCCGGATTCGAGGATCGAAACAGCCCTGGCGGAGGAATTTGCAAGGGCATATTCCGCCGTTGGAACTCCGCACCGCTTCATAAAATCCTTGGCAAACGCCTTACTCGCTTCAAGCTGGGCCGCCTTCTTCGACGCGCCAATGATCTTCAAACCGCGTGATTCAAAAGCATCAACGATGCCAAGTGCCAGAGCAGTTTCACCGCCAACAAAGGTAAGCCCAATTTCCTTTTCCAGTGCAAGGCCCGCAAGACGTTCTATCTCCTCGGGCTTGATCGGGATGCATTCCGCGACCTCGGCGATCCCGGCATTGCCCGGAGCACAGAATATTTTCCCTACACGCTTGCTCTGGGCGAACGCCCAGCAAAGTGCATGTTCGCGGCCGCCTGACCCAATTACGAGAATATTCATAAAAATCTTTGTAATAATACGATAACGTACTATAATAAGACATAGACGGTCGCTTGACACGGCTGGCCGATAGTTATAGGGTCTGAATTGAAAAGGTCGCACTCGGCCTCACGAAAATCCCTGAGACCTACAACTCCAAACACTTCACGAGGGGCAAATTTTCGTTTCGCCGAGAATGCTCCGGCTGAGGATGAAAAGTTCCGAAGATATCGGCTTATTGGCTCTTTCATCCACAGGAGAAAAGCGAACCTCAACAAGGAGGGGTTAAAATGTCCGTTAGCGAAACGGCCGATGCATCCGAAATTTCCCCGGGTGAAAATGAAATTACAGATCGCGAAATAGTGTGCATTGATTGCGCCAGGGCTTTCGTTTGGACTGCCGGCGAGCAAGCTTTCTTTCGCGACAAGAACCTGCAAAATCCACCGAAACGCTGCAAAGACTGCAAACAGGCAAAAAATGAGCGGTTGGCGGCAATTGCCGCGGCGCAGGCATCGGGTGTGCGGCAAAGGATCGAAGTCTCTGTAAGCTGCGCCAAATGCAGCGAGCCGACGACCGTACCGTTCTACCCGTCGCAGGGACGCCCTGTTTATTGCCGTTCCTGCTTCCTAGAGCTTAATCCTTCTGTCTTGAACGGCCACTCCGAAGGATAGCGGTGGGGCTGCATTAACCGCCTACATGTACATTTGGACGCAACTCAGGATCCGGCTCGGCCTGCCTGAGAATTTCGCGCGTGACCGGGGCCGTATCACCCTCTCCAAATAAAATGTATCGTGCAAGATACATCAACGGGTTCCCCTCACTCCATCCAAAATAAACGTGCGGGATCTTGCCCGTCTGATCACGAAGGTGCATTAGCAGCGCCGCGATAGCGTTAGGAACGGCCGGCGATTGTGTTCGCAGGATCTTGTATCCCTCGACATCAACGCCGCGAATGAAAATCCCGCCGCTGAATTCTGATGCGTCCCCGAGCTCGACCTCGTAGAAAAGCACCGGGTCGGTGGAAGGAATGTGGTTGTCAATGCGTTTCTCGTGTTCCTTAAAGCGATATTCGCTGACGTTGCCGACCTCGCGGCGATTCGTAACGATCCTGATCTCGCCTTCCGAGATCTCGTCAAGAAACTCGCGTGCTTTTGCATCAAATTCGATGTCCTTGATACGCAGTTCGGTCGTTCGCATTGCGCGCGAAACGAACGACGCAAGGATGATTCCCAAAATGAACAAGGACGCGATCTTGATGCCGCTGGGCTGTTCGACGATGTTTACGACGGTCGTAAACACAAAGACGAGCGCGATAATAAGGAACGCCAGCCACTTTCTTTCCAGGCCGCGTTTTGCCGAGATCGTGACGGCTACGGCCGCAGATGTCATAAGCGTCAGAACGCCGGTCGCGTAGGCCCCGCCTTGCGCATCTACATCAGCGGCGAACGCTATCGTAACCGCAAAGCAGATTGCTGTGAAAACGAATACGAGCGGCCGGGTTGCCCTCGCCCAGTCTGGGGCCATGCCGTATCGCGGCAGATATCTTGGCACGATATTCAGAAGTCCGGCCATTGCCGATGCTCCCGCAAACCAAAGGATTGTCACGGTAGAAAAATCATAGACGGTTCCCCAAACCGTACCGAAGAAATGATGCGTCAGATAGGAAAGGGCTCGGCCGTTGGCGGCACCGCCGACCCTGAATTCCTCCGCCGGGATCAACATGGTCGTGATCACGCTGCTGCCAACCAGCATTACACTCATGATGACAGCGGCCCCGCTCAAGAGTTTTTTGGTATTCCCTATCCGTCCCTCTAGGTGCCGTTTGTCCTGCCCTGAAATTCCGTTCTTGCGGGCTCTCGAAACATTCATATCCGGCGGCGGCACGTCACTCTTGACGAGCGGCATCACGACCACGCCCGTCTCGAAACCTGAGAGGCCAAGCGCGAGTTTTGGGAAATAGAACAGCGACATCACGATCAGCCAGAAGAAGCTGCCGTCCACACGCGGTCCCGTCCAGAGTACATCCCACCAGTTCGACAATGCGTTCGGGTGGATCAGAAAGATGTCATAGAACCCGTAGCCGATCGTGACAACATTCAGCAGAAGGAACACGATCACGATAACAACAGCAATGCCGATCGCCTCGCTGAACCCACGCAAAAACACGGCTCCGAGAAACCCGATCAGGATAAGGGTAACTAAGATTCGATGGTTCAAAAAAGGTAGGCTGTGCTCGATTATAGGGTTTTCGATAATGTGCGCAGTCGCGTCAGCAGCAGAAAGAGTGATAGTAATGACAAAGCTCGTCACGACAAATCCGAGCAGTATCAGAACGAGCATCTTGCCCTTCCATCTAGATAGGAGGCGCTCAAGCATCGAGATCGAGCCGTCGCCGTGCGGGCTTTCTTCGGCTACCCGCTTATACATTGGCAACGCGCCGACGAGGGTGAGCACAACAAGGACGAGTGTCGCGAAGGGCGAAACTGCACCGGCCGCAAGGAATGCTATCCCCGGCTGGTACCCGAGGGTGGAGAAGTAATCAACACCCGTGAGGCACATAACCTGCCACCACGAATGAGTAGGATGACGGCCCTCGGGTTCATGCGGGCCTTCCAACTCCGCCACCCCGTTATACAGCCATCGCGAAAACCAGCCGTGTTCCTTTCGGACCATATTCAAACTAAAAGGCCGCCATCGCAAGTCAACGCGTGAACGGCCCGTACAAATCAAATTGTCCCCGTTAAAACGGCATGTCTTTCAAATACGCCTGCGGGGTTAGCTGACGGGCTGGAACTATGAAAGTGTTCCTCGGTCTCGATTAGCCCCCGGATGTTTGGTTCCCCCGTGCCGCATGACAACGATGCGGCTTCGGCACAAGAATTGTCAAAACCACAAATTACCGCCGCTGCCGCCCGGAAGGCCGTTTCAATCCCAAAGCGAAAAGCCGATGTTCCGAGTTTGTCTCGGGTACCGGCTTAAAACCAGCTGCTCCATCCGGAGCTTTGCGGCGTACGGTCAAGTATCTTCTCAAATCTCGGCTGGGTCAAGTGCTTAAAAAAATGATCCCTAAAATGATTTAGGGCGGCGTCTCCCACACCGCCGCCCTTTTGGTCACAAGTCCTCACCCCTCGTGACCGGATGTTCACCGGGGAGGTGAACACAGAGATTATGCATAAATGGCCACGCAATTGCAATAGTCAAAATATCTATTGTAACTTATTGTCGAAAATGAAGTTACTATATGGATTGGTGAACGCCCGGACCGAAATGCCGCCGACGATGGCAGATCGGCCGCCAGATGCTGATTCGACAAAGATCGTATATTCACCCACCGGCGTTCGTTCATTGGCCTGCACCTCAAAACTCAGCACCGCGAGTCCCTCGCCATAGTCGTGCGATTCGATCGATCCCGGGGTTACGCTCAGGAATGGCGAGCTGAAACTGACCGACACTCCGTTCGGCTTCAGGTTGCGGCCGCCGATATAGATCGTGTAGCTCTTGCCTGAATTGATCGGGATAGAACTGAGTGTCAACTGCCCGTTGAAGCCTGTATATTTAGCATCGATCTCATCGGCCCCAGGCTCAAGTTTTTTCGTGATCGAGGCCGATCCGCCGGGCACGACCGCGACCGGGCCAAGCTCCTGCATCGGCACCGCCCTTTTCGCTCCGTCCTTCCGCGCGGAAAACACGGAATATGACCCGCCGGCAATGCCGTCGAATTCAGCAACACCGTCTCTTGCCGTAACAGCCTCGGACACGACCTTTCCGGTCGCTCGGTCCTCGAGCCAAACCTCAAGGGCCGCCGCCGGGCGTCCTCCCGGCATCAATACCTTAGCGGAGATGGTCCCGCAGCAACTCTCATCCGCAGGAGATCCGTACTTTGCTCTCACGGCGGCGCGGTCAATTTCTGAAAGTGTTCGCGGTGAGATGCTCTGTAGTCCGAAGAGCCCGTTCTTGCCGAAATTCTCATACATGGCCGAACCACGCACGAGCGAATGCTCAAGGCCAAGGACATGGCCTAACTCATGCGTAAAGGCCGACTCGATATCGAACGTGCCGAATGTGCCGTCCGCGGAAAATTGCTGGTATGGATTAAGTGCGATATCCGCTTCTGAAATGCGTCCGCGGCTGTCAAAAAAGACCCGTGTGGTCGCCGCGACCGTCTCGGCGTTCCTGGCGAAGAGGAGTGCATTTTCCGCACTTGGGGCCACCGTGATCAGATTCACCCCGTCACCGACGGCTCCCTGCGGGCTTACGTCCTGCTTATCGGAAAACGCCAGCCGAAATTCGACGCCGCTTGCCTGTTCCCAGGTTTTGAGGCTTCGACGCACTGCATCCACCAGGTCACTGCCGGCTTTAACATTCGCCGCGGGCCGGAGCAGAGACGTGGAAAGAGAGAGTGTGATGATCTTCGTACGCCAACGGAGCGGCGGCTGAGACTCGCCGCTTTCAGCCCGAAATTCTGTAGCTCCCGCGAAACTCGAATACACCTGTACTATCACAAGTGCGAGCACAGCGGCGATCTTTAGCGGTCGGGCCATAAAATCTGGCTTAGTACGTTAGTTCGAGTCTTGAGAAAATGCGCCGGCTCCGCCGGCATCCACTTTTTCGAGGTCCGCAAAAGCGACGACCAAAAGTAGTGCGACCAGCGCGACCGTAGCAAGTACATATAGTATCGCTATCTGTTCCAGTGCGATGAGCGTGCCGATAACCGCTGCCACAAGGGCAAGCCAAAACAGGATCACGGTCCGGCGGCTGAATCTTTGTTGCTTGTTCATTATTTGCTGCTATCCAATGAAGATTATCATTAGAATACTTCTTATTGAAACAAATTTCCGCGTTTTGGACAATTTCGATGCGTATTTGAAGCTTTTGGTTGGTCACTCCACGATCCGCAGCGGCAGTTTTGAAAGATCTTTGGCGTCGCCGGCAGGCTCTGGGATCGGAGCGATCTTCCTGGCCTCAAAACCCTCCTGCTCGACCTGGACCACATCGTACGGCTCCAACATAGGGTCGGCGATCTTATTGTCCCGCAGCCGCCGCAGGTCTATCTCGATCACGTTAGGCTCGGGCGCTCGGCGATGAATGCGCGCCTTTTGGCCCGAGAAGGAGTTTGAAATGCCCCCGGCAGACGCGATAGCGCGTGAAAGCGTTAGGTCCGGCGTCAGATTGATCCGCCGCGGGGCCGCAACGTCCCCCATAACAAAAATCGGAGGTGCCTCGACCACGTTCACGATGTCGCCGCTCAAGATCCTCGTATCCGCCTCGGCCTTACCGCCCAGG
Organism: Acidobacteriota bacterium; assembly: GCA_020846885.1. Classification (GTDB taxonomy): domain Bacteria; phylum Acidobacteriota; class Blastocatellia; order Pyrinomonadales; family Pyrinomonadaceae; genus OLB17. The sequence continues at coordinate 10,185 of JADLDC010000363.1, forward strand.
AGGTCCGCGATCGTCACCTCGATCCGCTGCGGCACCGACTTGCCGGGATCTGGCGGGCCGCCGGCCCCGCAGCTGACATTCGGCGGACGGAAAATGACGATCCTGCCTGCCGAACTATCGGTTATGCCGCCCGAAAGAACGATCAGTTCCCGCAGGCTGGCTGAACGCCTGAGCTGAAATCTCTGCGGGACCTTGACCGCCCCGTTCACGTAGGCCAAAGCCCTGTTTGACCTATCAATTATCCTCACAACGACGTCCGGGTCCCGAAGAAAATAGCGGTATTGTTCTGCGACCGCGGCGGCTGCTTCGGCCTCGGTCCTGCAAAGAGCAAAAACCGGCTTCTCGGCTCTTTCTAATCCATTCAGATACCCGTCGCTGGTCAAACCGCCGCGCCAGTCGAATTCAAAACTGCCGACGAGGTCAACGTCAACTATATCGCCAAGGTGGATCCGGTCGGCCGATGTTGTGAGCTTTTGCACCTCGGAACGTGCATCGCGGAGGTTCTGCGATATACCGGCAACGGCGAACGCAACCGCGCAGAGTGCCGTGAACAACACAAGGCGGAGTGGTAAAGCTGTGTGGCGTGACATCGTCAAAGTTCGTCTTGCGTGTTTACATAGAACGCTCGCGCAAGCATCACGAGCCCGACTCTGTGCCGGCCTCCTTGCGCTTAGGCCGCCTAGCAGACCTCGAGGACGGATTAAAAGCAAATCCCCGGAACTCCAGGTTGCAGCTGTCGCAAAGCAGGTAGTGCCGAAGAACTAGTTTCATCAGCAGGGGCGTGTGCCGGTATCCGCGGCGGATCCTGGTACTTCTACATTTGGGGCATCTTTGTAAGATCATTTTTCAGCAGTCCGCCAAAATTTAGGCGTCGGGAGTTGACCGTCATTACGCCTGGGGTATTTCAAACACCGGCCAATTTACTTATCCGGCCTATTTCCGCGTGTATCCTATCCAGAACATCTTCACGCTCCGAAAATTCTACATCACTATTCTGCAGTTCCGACAGGGCTTCACGATAGCAAACAATCGATTCGAGGCTGTTTCCAGCCGCATCGGCCCGTTCCGCCTTGTCTATCAACCGGCGCAGACGCGCCGAAAGCAAAAAGATATCCAGTACCGCTTTCGAATCCGCAAGTGCCTTTTCTTCCGGATAAACAGCGATCGCACGATCAACCGCCGCAAGAGCCTCACCCGCAAGCGAGACCCTTCGTCCCTGACGTTCCGCGTCCGATGGTTCAGCGGTAAACGCGGCCGCCTTTATCTCGGCCCACCTGAGCATGTGGTACCGATGACGGCCCGCCGCGAAACGCCTCCCTTTTCTCAATGCCGGTATGCGGGGCGAGCCGGACCGGGCATTCAGCAAGGATTCAGAGGCCGCACTTAGGTACTTTTCGCAAAGATCGAATACCTCGCTGTGAGCTTCGGCCACCCTCCCGAGAACATTTGCGGCCTCAGATTTTGCCTGTATCTGCCCAAGCATCTCGGCATTTTGTTCGATCGTGATCCGGCCGTTCCTGATCTCGTCGTCCCGTCCGCGGAGCGTCACCCTTATGTGCTTTGACAGGCGCCGTTCCGCAATTGCCCTCTGCCTGATCCGGCGAAGCACGACCTCTCTGAAGATCACCAGTGAGCCGGCAAAGGCCGCCGCCGAAAGCCCGGCCGCTATCCACGGTGTGTCATCGTAGCCATCGTGAAGAACACCCAGGACCAATAGAAAAACGATGCCCGCAACAAATACACATAATAAATAATAATTCGCGGCGGATATCCAGAATGGACCCCTATCGTGACGCGCCCCGGGTTCGGGGCTTCGGTTCCCGCCCGTAATTAGCGTTTTGCGTTCCATTCTAGAAAATGAGATGTTCCGATCCTGGGAAAACACGACCTAAATGCATCCAATAGTCCTTTTTCCCTGGCCTTTTGTCAATATTCAGATTTTATCAGTAAAAGGCAGGAGTACGAACGGCCCTTTTTCGGGTGAGTGCTCTCCGGGCCATTCTGCTATACTTTCGACACGGTGAAGCGTCGAAAGCCAAAAGAAGAAAAACCTGAGATATTTAAGTCGATCCGAAAGCCGACGGCACCCGCTTCGCGAAAGCACGGCCCGGAAAAGAGTGATTCCAAGCTCGATCCGGTCGGCCGCAGATCGAAGCATAAGAAAAAGCAGGAAACCGATGCCGATATTTAGCAAGAAAAAGAAGGCGGCGCCCGAACCGACGATAGTAGCCTGGGCCCGGCCCGAAATGCAGGTTACGTTTCGCGCCGAACTGATGCCCGGCCGCAGCCGAGAGGAACGAACGTTCCGCATCAAAACGGTCAGGGCCAACGGGCGCGTCGAGCTCCACGATTTTGTCGGCGAACATCGGCAAGGGGCGTTCGAACCGATCAATTTCCTGCGGGATAAGCGAAATGGCAAGGCCTGAGAGGTTAACGCCGCGGCCTGACCGATCTGACCGATCATCCCGCCGGCCGGCCAGATCGCGGCCAGACATACTCTCTTGCTATTTCGAGCAGTTTCAGCCGATCGATCCCAAGTCTCTCGATCTGCGAAACGGTCAGGTCACGATATGTTGGCTTGATATTCGAAATATAGATCTCACAATCGTTCCTTTCGAGCTTCCCAAGTTCATTAGCGAGCGCCCTCGGCGTCAAATGATGCGAAATCTCAGCCAGTTCAGCTAATTCGTCTGGAAAAGCACACTCGACGAGAACGGCATCCAGAGAATCGAGGCCGTTCACTATATCCCAGAATATCTCGGTCGGCGCCGTATCGCCTGTCGAGGCGATCGTCGATGTCTCGTCTTTGATTATGAACCCGCAGCTTGGGACCTTGTGATTTACCTGGATCGGAAGGACCGAGCAATGCCGGACGGCGAACTCCTCCCCGGGCGAAAACTCACAGTAGGCCATAACGGGGCCGAAATCGTTACGAAGTTCTGAGAACCGAGGATACACGCTCCAGTTAAAGATGTGTTCTTCCAATACTCCGATCACATCGGCCGATGCATACACACGGATCGGTCCTTCAAGCGTCGAGAAGAGATCATCAATAAAAAGCGGCAGTCCGGCGATATGGTCCAGATGGGCATGGCTAATAACAATGTCCCGAATGCCTGCACGCTGTGCGTCTGAACATCCGGTCGCAAGGCTACCTGCGTCAAACGCGATCGCGTCATCAACGGTCATCGCCGTCAAATGCTGTCGCCGGGCGGCGGAGCCGTCGCGTTCAAATGTACTTGGAAGCAGTTCTATTTTCACAAATCAGGCCTATCGAGCACAGGTTTGGCCGCGGCCGCCGTCGATCGAATACGTCACGCCGGTTATCCATCCGGCCTGATCCGACGCAAGGAACGCGATCAGGTCCGCTACTTCTTCGGGTGTTCCTGGCCGGCCAAGCGGGTGCGTATTCTTTGCATTCTCAAGAAACGTCTTGTACGTATCGTCATTCATCCCGCCCCGTTTGTGCAGGTTAGTAACGACCACGCCGGGATTGACCGCATTGACGCGGACGCCCTTAGGTGCCAATTCTAAAGCTACGCACCTGGTCAATTGATCGGTCCCGGCCTTAGAAACGCAATACGCCAAAACATTCGGGAACGCCCTCAGGCCGGTGACGCTTGAAACGTTTACGATATTCCCTTTTGTTGCGACGAGATGCGGAATACATTTTTGCATGAGATAGAACATTGAACGCAGATTCACGTTCATCATTTTGTCCCAGTCAGCGAGCGTAGTGCTTTCGATCGATCCGTTCTTGATGATCCCGGCCGCATTGACCAATATGTCCAGCCGGCCGTGGGCCTCGACCGTATCGGCAACAAGCCGGTCCACTTGCGAGGTTTCGGTGACATCGGCCAGATGCGGTTTGACAACACCATCAAACTCATGGGCCTCATCGCGCAAGGAACCGAGCTCATTCTGATTCCGGCCAACAGCCATAACGATCGCACCCTCGCTCGCAAGCCGAATAGCGGCCGCGCGCCCGATGCCGCTGCTCGCTCCTGTAACCAAAGCAACCTTATCTCTCATACGTTTTCCTGGATCTTTCGAGAATGAACGTCGCTAGGATAACAAGCACTTGTACGCAAGTTCAAATTGGTTTGTAGCAGCCGCAAACAGCAAAGGCAGCCGAACCATCGGCTGCCTCGTAAAAAACAGTGGTCATTTCCCAGCCGTCCGCGCGGCCGGATGTTTATAATTCGCTCGGCTGCGGCTTGACCGCCAGCAGAAGTTCTATCGCGGTTTTGGTTTCGCCGCGTTTGCGTGCCTGAAAATCAGATACCCAATTCTTGACGGTCGAAACCATCTCGCGCGCCGCATGCCGTTTTTCCTCGTTCTCGGCTTTTGGCTTCGGAACGGCCTTTACGGCATCGTTCCTTTTGATTACTTTTATCTTACTATTCTTCGTCATTTGAATGATTGCCTCCCTGCTTGACTGTTCGGAATTCGTTCTGCCCAAATGTGCCGCTATGGTCTAATGCAAACGGTGTGCCCAAGACAAGGACGTTCCGGCCCGAGGCCTTTTGCACTAAATTTCCAAGAAAGATTCGATGTTTTTCACACCGGAGATGAAGCGGGTTCGCGTTCCCTAAACCTAAATACGTTCAATGTGCCCGGATGTTCCCGAAAAATCGTTCATTCTGACAACGTAGATGCTGTATGAACTAAATAGTAAAACGGCGGCAAAGCTAAAGAAATAGGGAGTTTCACCTACTCATGTCGGCTTTGCCCCTTAAAGTTTCGTCCCCGCACCCGCCCTCATGCCCTGGCTGGCGGGGCCTTCGCTTGACAAATGGTATGGTTTCGTAGGAACTTAGCATCGCATTTCTTAACTTTCGCGTTTTTCGATATCAATAAGACAAGGAATTGATGGTGAGGCAAATCTAACCACTTTGGCTGCTCTGCACGTTATCGTGTGTTCCGATTCGGGACAGGCCCGGACACCTCGCTTCCCTATCAAGTTCCGTAGCAAAAACAAAAATCCATGATCGCATCATTCTTTTTGCCGATATTTCTCCTTTTCCAGGTTCCCGGCGCAGGCCGGCCGCCACAGACGGCACCCTCGCCGAGGCCGTCGGAAACACCGCAGACTCGCCCTGCTCCTTCGCCATCGCCCGAAGAGCCGCCCGTGTCGGTAAAACGGTCGGTAAAAGTTGGCGGCCGAACATTGAACTATACCGTTACCAGCGGCTATATGCCGATAAAGAACGCCGCCACAGGCGAAACCGAAGCACGGATCTTCTACATGGCATATACCCTGGATGATCCGCCGGCCAAACGTCCGCTGATGTTCTCGTTCAATGGCGGGCCCGGCTCGGCATCCGTCTGGCTTCATCTCGGAGCACTAGGCCCAAGGCGTGTAAAAATGCTTGACGATGGATTGATGCCGCCGCCGCCGTATGAGTTGGTCGATA
>JADLDC010000364.1 GCA_020846885.1 Acidobacteriota bacterium
CTTCTTGTCACGCGTTAAAACCGCCAATGCTGGCATCGGGGATCTCATCCGGCGGGAAAAAGATCTGCATGGCGCGTTCGACCTTTTCCGGTGTGCCGAACAGTATGACAAGGTCGCCGGTCATGAGCGCATATTTTGCCCCGGGGCTGACCTTCGTATCACCATCGCGTACAACGGCGATGACGGTCGCTCCGCTCTTTCCACGAATATCAAGTTCGGCAAGCGTTTTTCCAGCAACGGGTGAACTTTCTTCTATGGTTATCGTCTCGGTCGCAGAGGAATCCAGTGCAATGCCGAGATCGATCTTTCCCTCGACCGGTTCCGGCAGCGCAGGCGAGCGCAGCATCTCGTAACCTTGTCTGCGGATCCGTTCGATCTGATTTTCGATCACCCGCCGCGGACTCCCGTACCGATGGAGTACACGCGCGAAGATCTCAATGCTGGTTTCGAATTCTTCAGGAATCACCTCATCCGCACCTAGCTCGTACAGCTCAGTGATCTCGGCTACGTAGCGCGTCCTTACAACAATGTGTAGCGTTTTGCTCAGCCGCCTTGCCTGGGCCACAGTGCGGCGGGCGGCAGCTGTATCAGACATTGCCAATACCAGGGCCCAGGCATTGTCGATGCCTGCATGAACCAGGACCTCGCGTCGCGTCGCATCGCCGAAGTTGATCTTCTCACCCTTTTCCTTGGCCCTCCGCACAGCTTCGGCGTTCAGTTCGAGGATCACGTACGGAATACCGACCGTTCTCAATACGCGCGCCAGGTTCCTGCCGTTTAGCCCGTAGCCGACGATGATGACATGCTGCTGCAATCCTCCGCTGGAGGTCATGTGAATGTTTGCCGCCGGTTCGTCAATATCGGGGAGCATCGGCGCCTTAAAAAGGGCTTGGGCCGCATATCCAACCTTGGGGGCGGCCGCGATCAGGAAGGGCGTGGCGATCATTGATATGACGGAGGCCGCAAGGAATGTTTGGTAGTCGCTATCGGGTAAGAGACTGGTTCCCCGGGCGGTTCTGGCAAGCACAAAAGAGAATTCGCCGATCTGCGCCAGCCCGAGGGCGGCCATAGTCGCGATCCGCGGCGGAAAGCCGAGAACACGTATTACGCCCCAGACGATCACTGCTTTTAGCAGGACGAGGCCGATCACAAGAGCGATCACCATTCCCAAATTCGTAAACAATGCCGTGAGCGACAACAGCATTCCGATAGATACAAAGAACAAGCTGTTGAATACGTCCCTGAACGGAAGTATCTCTGCCGTTACCTGGTGGCTATAATCGGAATCCGCAAGAACCATTCCTGCGATAAACGCACCGAGCGCAAGCGAAAGCCCGAAATGCGATGTCACCCATGACATTCCAAGACACAGCAGCACGACAGTGAGCAGGAACGCCTCAGTGCTCCTGAGTTGTGCGATCTGGCGCAGGAGAAGCGGCAGCAGGAACCACGCGGCCAAGACCAGGAGAACAAGTGCCAGAAGCGAACCGCCAAGGCTGATCAGCACGCTGGCAGCTGAGGTCGACGAACCGCCGCTAAGTACAGGAACGAGCAGAAGCATCAGCACGACGCTGATATCCTGAAAAAGCAGGATGCCGACGGCGGCACGGCCGTGCGGCGCATCGACCTCGCTTCGCTCGACATAGCTCTTCAGGACGATCGCGGTACTGGAAAGTGCAACGAGAAAGCCAAAGAACAACGCCTGGCCGATGGCACGTCCAAAAAAGACGGCTATCGCGGCAGCCGCTCCGACCGTTATCAGTACCTGAAGGCCGCCGCCGACAACGACAAGCGTTTTCATCTCGCGAAGCCGTCTAAGCGAGAATTCAAGACCGATCGTGAAAAGCAGGAGCATCACGCCGACTTCGGCCAGAACCTCGATCGCTTCAAGCTCGTGCATCCACGCAAGTCCGTACGGGCCGATGGCGATGCCTGAAAGTATAAGGCCCACCAGTACCGGCAGTTTCAGTCGCAGACAGAAGAAGGCGACCGGCACGGACACCAGTAGTATTATCAGCAGATCTCCGAAAAGCGGCGGTGTATGCACTCGATTGCTATATTTGGAAGCGACCAAAGAAGTGGAGCTAATTTACTTATTATCGGTCAATATGCTATAATTTACAAGAATAAAGAATTGCGATCCGGATGATATTGTCACACAGAGCTAAAGCGATAATACTATCACTGCTGCTTACTCTTATACTCTTGGGCGGTGAAGGGATCAGCTTGCTTCCAATATCCGGGCCGGTCAACCCGGGGATCGAAGTGGGATCATTGCTATCTCGTCCGTCCGCCTCGAACCGTTATCAATACGCGGCTCATGTATTCCGCTCGTCACACCCTTTCAAGAAAGGCAGCGCGATAGACCGCGGATCCAGGTCGCAATCCGATGTCGTCGCCGGTCCGGCCAACGCCGCGACATTTGAGGTATCATTTTCCGCTGACCTTCTTTCCCATGATCCGGAATGGCTGGGCGTTGAACGCCGCAGCGGCATCCGCGACCGTGCCAAGGGACGAAGCCCGCCTCTCTGCTAATTCCGACCTGAAGTTAAATGGGTGATCCGGATGAATTGTCCCGAATAGGGATGAATGAGTTTGGTAATTGTCCATGTCACGAAGACCAGGAAAGGCAAGACCGAACGCGGCCTGGGCCTGGAACTGCAGGAGGCTTTATGCAGAGCGCCAAAAAAACTGCTCCACGTTTGCGAAGGCGGCCGAGAATCGTTCTCACGCTGAGTCTCGTTCTCGGCGCGATCGCACTGCTTCTATATTTTGAACGATCCGAGATCATATATATTGGTTCTGCGGTCTCGTTGATCATCCTACTGATCGTGATAGCTTTTACTGATCTGGAGAACATTCGCACCGACGCGGCCGAGGAAGTGTACAGGACGAACCGGTCGAAGGGGGCTTTTCCCGATGGCAAGGCGGCTGTCCGCAATGTACGATCACGGAGTGGCCCTGCGGGCCTACGCTCTCCTGCCTTGCGGGGCGGGAGACATACAAGTCAGGAGAGTATTTGATCAATGTCCACGATCAGTGAATCGAACCTGCCGGGTGTTGGCAGAAAATTTCAAGTTGAGACCGCAAGCGGTGACCGGCTTATCGTCGTGATCCACGATGACGGACTCCGCGAACTTTATCATTACGACCGGCGAGAACTGGACCGTGCCGATTCGGTGCTTACACTAACCGATGGCGAGGCCCGGCAGATCGCCGGCATCATCGGCGGATTGACATACGTGCCCAAAGCACTTGAATCGGCTGAAGTAGTTCTGGACGACCTCGTCCTGGAATGGTTCAAGATCGGGCCGCGCTTTGCTGCGGTAGGGAAAACGATCCGCGATATACAGGCACGTACTGTGACCGGAGCATCGATCGTTTCGATCATTGAACCGGACCATGTGAAGAGGATCAATCCCGAAGCGGATACGAAGATCAACCCTGAGGCAACTTTCATTCTTGCCGGCGACCGAGCAAACATCAAGCGGCTAAAGAAATTGCTTGAGAACGGCACTACATAACGAATGGACCATCTTGTACTGGAAATAGGCCTGGCGCTCGGACTCATTGCCATTGCAATGGTCGTCGCTAACCGATTCGGCCTTTCGACCGTTCCGTTCCTTATTGTCATTGGAATGGTAGTGGGCCCGCACGCCCCGACCATATGGAAGTTTGACTTTCGCTTTGTCGAGACCGAAGCCCTTATTTCCTTTATGGGAAGAATGGGCGTTCTCTTTCTGTTGTTTTATTTAGGGCTCGAATCGAACGTCTCACGGCTGCTGAAGGCCGGACGCTCGATCGTTATTGGCGGGTCCACGTATATATCCATAAACTTTCTTGCCGGACTGACTTTTGCGTTTCTTGCCGGTTTCGAACTGAAAGAGACCCTGGTGGTCGCAGGCATTACAACTATTTCGTCAAGCGCCATCGTCGCAAAGATCCTCTTCGACTATCGCCGCACCGCAAACCCGGAAACCGAACTGATTCTCGGAATTACTATGTTCGAGGATGTGTTCCTCGCGGTCTACCTTTCCCTTATATCCGGGATCGTACTTAGCGGAGCGACGTCGTTCGGCGGTGTCGCCGCATCTGGCGGGATCGCGCTTGCCTTCATTGTCGGCCTTCTCGTCGCGGGCCGCTGGGCAAAGGGCCTGCTCGATCGTTTGTTCAGCATAGCCTCAAGCGAAGTCTTTGTTGTGGTTGTCTTTGCCTGCCTGTTTTTGCTGGCTGGCCTGGGCGAAACGATACACGTTGCGGAATCGATCGGGGCTCTTCTGCTTGGATTGGTCCTAGGTGAAACTACGCACAGCCAGCGAATGGAAAATCTGGTGGTGCCTTTCCGCGACTTCTTCGGGGCATTGTTTTTCTTCAGTTTCGGCCTCTCGATCGACCCATTCAGCCTTGGCGGTGCGGCCTGGTTTGCGATTGCGGCATCTGTTCTCTCGCTTATCGGTGTCACGATCGCAGCAATGATCGTTGGTCGCCGGATGGATTTACCGATCGTGCCCTCACTCAACATCGGGTTTACGCTTCTGGCCCGCGGTGAATTCTCGATCATTATCGCAAGTCTTGCTCTTGCTGGGGCCCTATCGCCGTCGATCCAGCCGTTTGCGGCCTTGTACGTTCTGATCCTTGCCAGCATTTCTCCGCTTCTTGCAAAGGAATCTGATAGGATCGCCGCACTGTTCGAACGTATCAAAAGTCAGTTTGCCAGGAGCGTTCCTGACGAAGTCGAGGCTGTAGAAGCATTGGATGCGGAAAGCGACGAGCCCCTTTAGTGTTCAGTCCATGGGTGCCACATGCTCCGATAGGGCCGCGGTCCGTCGTCACGTTACCAATGCTGTTGTGACTTTTTGAAATGCCCGCAAGGCTGCGGCCGTATCAAAGAATTTGGTGGAGCTGACCAATCTGCCGTCCTCGATCGTATGGACGTGGACCCATTCTGTAGAATAATGCCGGCCGGTGGCTCGGACGGTCGCAGTCGAACGGCCAAGGACGACAACGCGGTCATTCTGGGCTATGAACTCACGGGCTTCCCAGTCCGTTATATCTTCGGCAAGCTCCTGCAGTTCAAAGAATTTTTCGACTCCTTCACGGCCGTACCAGATACCTCCGTAAGGAGAATTCTCAACCTCAGGTATTGAAAAAGCAGCGTCCCTGGAAAGGTATTCCATCAAGCCCGAAATGTCGCCGGTTCTATATAATGCATAGCATCGGCGAATCGTTTCGATATTCGCCTCTTCATTCATTTGTACCTCGTTTCCGGCCGTTGGGCCGACGACCAAACGCCTATGAACTGCTGATAACTCCGATGAAGTATAGGATAGTTTTATGCAAGAATAAAGTATATTTTCTTACATTTGAACCCAAATTTATTCTATGCAAGAAAGAACGGTTCAACCGCGGCGCTAGGGTATTACAGTCGGGGCGTCCGAATGCGGGACGAAGCATTTTCGGCAGCGGGCCTCGTATTTATCTGAGGCACCGACCTCGACGCGGGCGTCCGATTCGACGGTGCGCTGGGTAAAATTCGCGGTCGAACCGCATTTCACGCAGATCGCGTGGATCTTGGTTATATACTCCGCCACGCATAAAAGCTGGGGCATCGGTTCGAACGGCTTTCCGGTGTAGTCCTGGTCAAGGCCGGCGATTATCACGCGTTTTCCCGCATTGGCAAGTTCAGTAACAACATCGACCAGCCCGGCGTCAAAAAACTGGCCTTCGTCTATCCCGACGACCTGTGTTTCCGGGTCAACATTTTCCCTAAGTTCAGCCGCGGTTGCCACGGGCTTTGAAAGGTGCTTGCGGCCGGCATGCGAGGCAATTTCCTCGACCGAATATCGAGCGTCTATCGTCGGCTTGAAGACCTGTACTTTCTGCCGCGCGATCGCGGCGCGATTCAGCCGTCTGATCAACTCCTCCGACTTTCCCGAGAACATTGACCCAACGATCACTTCTACCCAGCCCGTGCCGTTCTGTCTGTGCTTACGGCGCTCGTCTGTATTGTCGAAACTAAACTCTTCAACCATCGTGTATTGTCTTTCTTCCGTCGTAAGTTTGAAGGAAAGCAAGATTAACACGAAGGAACGGAAATGTCATAAGCTGCGGTTTAGCGACCTGGTTCCAAACCTAGCTGATCCGCAGATCGCGGCCGGTCATTTCCGCCGGTTTTTCAACGCCTAGAATGCCCAGAAGTGTCGGTGCGACATCCGCTAGCGAGCCACCCGTCCCAAGCCGCAGGCCCGGATCTGTTGGATCGATAACAAAGAGCGGTATAGAATTGTCCGGCGCGGCTGCTGCCGTATCGGGCGTCGCGGCAGCCATGACATTCTCGCATCCGGAATGTGACGCGGTTATCACAACCGCACCGTTCAATTTGCAGATCTGGTCCACTACGCCTTCAAGACATGTGTCGATGAACTGAACGGCCTCAACGGTCTTTGCAAGATCGCCGGTTTCGGCCGCGATCGCGGCCGCCGGGAAGTTTACGATGAACAGGCCGTTCGCGGCGGCCTCGACGCCTCGGATAGCCGCGTCAGCGATCTTAAAGCTTTTAGACTCGGGCTCGGCGCCAACGGCACCGATCTCAGCCGTTTGAAGAAAAATATGCCGTTCCCGGTCCATGCTTGAGTGTGCGGCACCGTTGAAAAATGTGGTTATGTGGGCCGAACGCGCGGTTTCGGTTATGCGGAAATTTGCCAACCGTTCTGTTTCCAGAACTTCAGCCAGGCAACCGCCGCTTGTCTCCGGCCCAAAAGCAGCGGCCAATCCAAAATCGGGGTCGTATTCGGTCAGGCAAACCGCTTCGATACGCAGCCCCGGCGAAGCGGTGTCAGGCACGGCGATCGACCGGACAAGCTGACGCATTCCTTCTTCGCGGTGATTGAAGAAGATCACAAGATCATCGTTCTTTAACGTGGCGACAGGTTCATCAACCGCCTTTTCCAACACCAGGGGCGAAATGAACTCATCCGAAATTCCGCGAAGAAAAGAAGCGCGGACCGCTGTAACGGCATCGGCGCATCGTTCGCCTTCGCCGTGGACCATCATTGTGTAGGCCCTTGCAGTTCGTTCCCAGTGGCCGGTGCTGTCCATTGCGTAGAAACGTCCGCAGAGCGAGGCGATCCGGCCAAGGCCGATATCCGCCATTTTTATCTCGAGGGCCTCAACATAAATGTCCGCCGTTCTGGGTTGAACGTCGCGGCCATCAAGAATTCCGTGAACGAATGCTTCCC
>JADLDC010000365.1 GCA_020846885.1 Acidobacteriota bacterium
GCGGGCCAGTAAGCCTAACCGCTGAAACAAGTCCGGTCAGGCGGCCGGTGAGGGAAACCCCGGCCGCTTAAATGACCGACAAAGATAAAAGAGAGGCTGCCTTTTCGAAGGCGGCCTCTCTTTTTTAATTTATTCCCAGCACCGTACCAAAGCTGTGTCTTATACCCATAGTCTTGCCGTCAGACCCGGAATTGCGGCTGGGTAGTAGATCAAGAGGTTGAATCGCCGTTCGAAGCGTTTTTCGCAAAAGTGTCCAATTGGGTGGAAAGGTGAACAGGGAGGTGACCTGTTCGGCGAACGGCCGTGTTACGGCTTTCTGCCGCTTCCGACAATGTAGCTGTCGCGGGCTCGAATAACAAGATCTGGCCGGTTGACGCGGACGCGGATCTCTTTACGCTGGCCCAAGGTGCCGGTCTTGTCCGGTATGTAGCCCAGGTTATATTGACGCCGCAGCTCTTCGGATATTCCCCGGAACGCGGCAGACAAGCTATCGGCCGCGGGGCCGGCCCGAAAAATTCGTCCGCCGGTGTATTCGGCCAGCTCGAGCAGATATTTCCGACCAAGCGCATATTCCTCGGGTGTGGTACCCAAGGTGTCCATCAAGATAGAGTTCGATCCGCTCTGAGACTTTTTCCAGTCGAAGGTGTTGTAGTAGATGGGAAAGATGACCGTGTCAGATTCTTCTGCAAAGGCAAGGGTCGTATCGTATCCCGCGTCGTCCGACGTTGTGTCCACACCATCGGTAAATAGGACAACGGCCTTTCGCCCGCTGACCTTGCCGAGTTTTTTCCGAAGGGTGTAGTACACGCTGTCATACAGCGATGTGCCGTACCCAAAATCCGCTTTCGCGATCGCCCGATAGATCCGCTGCCGGTCACTGGTGGGCTCGGCCAGAACATGTATATTGCCGTCAAACTCGATTACGCCGACCGTGTCTTGTGATCGGAGCTGGCCCACAAATGCCGCGGCCGCTTCGCGGATCTGTTCGATCTTATAATTTGTCGACAGGCTTGTATCAAGCAGCAAGATCACGGTGAACGGCTTCTCGCTCGCACCGAAGTAGGCGATCTTCTGCTCGATCCCATCCTCGAAGATCGTAAAGTCAGAACGCTCGAGGCCGGTGACGTAAAGGCCTTGCCTATCGAGAACAGAAACGGGTACGGTGACCAATTCGGTCTCAACCTTTATCACAGACCCGTTCGCTGTTGGGGCCTTGGCGGCACGCGGACGATCTCCATCGTTTTTCCCGCCGCTGAGCGGTGGAGTAAACGATCGCCGAGGCCTTCGTGACGGAACTGATTCAGAGAAACCCTGGTCATTCTCACGTGCCGTGATCTGCGCGGGTGCGGCCGGTGGATCGAGTTTTGGACTAGGCCGGCCGGATTGGGCCGAGGCAGTTGAGATCAAGCCGGCAAGCGAAACGCAGGCACCAAAGATCGGGTTCAATACGGTCCGTTTCATTGCTCTATTGGTCATCCGATGCCTTCTAGACCGGAAAAGTTCATTGCATTTCCCGCTGATCGCCTGATCGGCGCCGCCAAATGAAGAATACGGGAATGCCGGTTAGCGCCAATAGATACCCAATGCCCGCTGTGGCGGGGGCGAGAACTACAAGCGTCAGTGCGACCATTGCCGACAATAAAAGGAAGATCAGCGGCGTTAATGGATATCCCCAAGTCCTATAAGGCCTTTCCATCAAAGGCTTTCGATATCGAAGGACGGCAACTGCCGCAACTGAAAGCGCGGCCGAGATAAGATCGACCGAAACTATATACTCGAGCAGCTGCGAATAAACGTTGCCAAATGCCGGCGGTTTGCCTTCAGCATACGTCACGGTCCTTGGCAGAACAAGCAGCGATGCCCAGACGCATTGGGCGATCAGGGCGGCTGCAGGCACGTGATAAGCGTTCGTCCGGGCCAGGCCGGAAAACAGATAACCGTCTTTTGCCATCGCGTATGAAACACGCGATCCCGAAAGGATCAGCCCGTTGTTGCAGCCGAAAGTTGAGATCATCAGCGCGATCGCGATCATGACAACGCCGGGTGCGCCAAATACCTGTTCCATGACCGCAGCCGCCACGCGCCCGTTTGCCGCGTTCTGCAGAGCCGGCAGGGAAAGGGTCACAACGTATGCCAGGTTGGTCAGCACATACAGTCCAACTACGATAAGGCAGCCAATAATAAGGGCCCGGGGCAGATTTCGGCCGGGATCTTTTACCTCGGCCCCGGTAAACGTAACATTGTCCCATGCCGATTGCGAAAACAACGGGCCCGTCATGGCTTTGGCGAAGACAATGAGAAACGCGAGCGATCCAAATGCAGTTGCGGCAGGCTGAGCATCCTCAATGCTCCAGCCGTTAGAGGCGCTGTCCCAGGTTGCCGCCGAAAATAATGCACCGCCCGGATTCCAGCCGAGGAAGATACCGATAAGGACAAGGCCGAGCAATGCCGCGGCCTTGGTGAAGGTGAATGCATTCTGCACCCACGTTCCGATCTGAAGCCCGAACGCGTTGACGGCCGTGAGCAAGATAATGCTGGCGATCGCAAGGGCTTGCTGCGAGGAAAGGCTGACCGCGTACGAACCAAGGATGATCGGTTCAGCGATGTAGCTCGATGCGGAGATCTGTGGGAAAAGAAGGCCTGTAAAGTTTGCGAATGCAACCGCTACGGCCGCGATGGTGCCGCTCTGAACGATCAGAAATTGCGACCAGCCGTAAAGGAACCCGATCGGTTTTCCATACGCCTCGGTAAGAAAAACAAATGGGCCGCCGGCTCGCGGCATGCTGGCGGCAAGCTCGGCAAAACACAGAGCTCCGGTCAGCGTCATAATGCCCGCGAGCACCCAGACGAGCAGGAGCCAGCCAGGAGCGCCGACCAGCCGCGCCGATTCGGCGGAAACGATAAAAATACCGCTGCCGATCATCGATCCGACGACGATCATCGTCGCATCGAGCAGGCTTAGTTCGCGAACGAGGCCGCGCTGAGGTGCGGGATCACCGCTCATAATTTCTGAAGGCCTCTAGGGAATGCTTCTAATATCAATCCCGTTTTCCGCAAAGGCCGCCGAGATGGCTGCGGCAAATTCAAGCGCATTTGCACCGTCGCCGTGAATGCAGATCGTGTCGGCTTTGACAGAGATCGCGGCTCCATCAATGGTCAAAACGGTCCCTGACCGGGCGAGACTGACCGCCTGCGCCGCGGCCGCAGCGACATCCGCGACTAATGCGTCCGGTTCGCTTCGGGGCGTAAGTGAACCGTCATTTCGGTAGGTCCGATCCGCAAAGGCTTCCGACGCGGACCGCAATCCAGCCCGGTCCGCCTCTTCGATCAACGCGCTGCCCGAAAGACCGTAAACGATCAATGACGGATCCGCCCGCAGAACGGCTTCGGCAATGGCCTGCGACATTTCCCGGTTTGCGGCAGCCTGATTGTACATTGCACCGTGGGGCTTAACATGATTCAGGCGCCCTCCGTACGCTTCGCAGATCCCTTTCAACGCTGAAATCTGATAGAGGACAGCGTCGTGTAGTTCCTGTGGCGCCATAGACATATTACGGCGGCCGAAGCCCTGCAGATCGGGGTATCCGGGATGAGCGCCTATCGCAACGCGGTTGGCTACAGCCAACTCGACGGTCGTTCGCATGGTACCTGCGTCGCCCGCGTGAAAGCCGCACGCAATGTTGACCGATGAGACGTATCGCATCAACTCGGCGTCAGGTCCCATTGACCAGGAGCCGAAGCTTTCACCCATGTCGCAGTTCAGGTCGATCGATCCCATATTTTCCGTCGAAAGGTTACCACAAACCGTTACCAATAACGACCAAATCGAAGGCCCGTTTTCAGCCAGTTAAGGTCCTGCTCAAACTGAGCGGCAACTCGTTCTGCTTCGCCTATCTCTACCAGTTTGAATCCGATACCGTCACCCGGGCCAAGCTGGGCCGCAAGTGGAAGGTCGGCCGTAATTATATGCCCAAGCCGCGGATAGCCGCCGGTAACCTGATGGTCGGCCATCAGGACGACCAATTGGCCATCAGGGAGCAATTGGATAGTTCCGAAGTCCACGGCCGCAGAAACTAGCTCCGGGCTTGCGGCCATTGTTAATGCCCGGCCTTGAAGTCGAAACCCCATTCGATCAGAGTTTTGGGTTAGCGTGAAGGCAGCAGATTCCAGGGCGGCCTTATCTTCATCGTGGAGTAGCGCGAATTCGGCTCCGGCAATTATCCGAACAGTAGGGAACTTGCTGTATGCCGGCCGAATGGTGTTCGACACGGCTTGGGTTGAGAGGTCAAGAGTATTGCACAGAGCCGCGCGAAACTCCAATCGGGTGGCCGAAGGCAGTCTGTTGGTACAAAAGGCGAACGGCGCCGGTTCGATCGCGAATCCGCCAGCAGCCGATAAGTACGATCTGCTGCCGGACCGCTTTCGGGCAAATTGCAATACATCGGCTTTGCGGCCGACGAAGGTGCTCCAATTTGCGAGCGGCCTTCCGTTCAGCTGTGCATCGAGGTCGCCGCCGCCGATCGCGAAAACACAGTCGCTTTCAAAAACTATCTCGGGACCGGGAAAATGGATCTCCAGAACGGCATCAGCTTCGTCATTGCCGACAAGCAGGTTGGTGATCCGGGCGGCAGTCCTGTCCATTGCGCCGCCCGGCGGTACCCCGAACCGCCTGCGGCCAAATCGGCCCAGGTCCTGGAGCGAAGTAAAAATACCTTCCTTTCTGAGTAAAAGGCCCATTACAGATCGGCTGCCCGTTCAGGCGCGGACAAAGC
>JADLDC010000366.1 GCA_020846885.1 Acidobacteriota bacterium
ATCGCCTTGCCGGTGATCTGATCGATCTCGGTCGGCGTAAAGCCCATCGCGATCATTTCGTGCACCGTCGCCATCATGCCGAACGTCCCGACACGATTCGCGATAAAATTCGGCCTGTCCTTTGCCGAAACGACGCCTTTTCCCAATCGCCGGTCGAGAAAGCCCGAAAGCTTGCAGGCCATTTCGCCATCGGTCCATTCGGTCGGTATTACCTCGACCAGCTTCATATAGCGCGGCGGGTTGAAAAAATGAACGCCGACAAAATGTTTTTTGAAATCGTCCGAGAACGGTTCGGCGATAGATCTGATCGGAATGCCGCTTGTGTTCGAAGCGATTATGGCTCCCGGTTTTTGGTTTTTTTCGACCTCTGCAAAGAGCCTATGTTTGATCTCAAGATTCTCGACAACCGCTTCGATCACGAGATCGCAATCCTTGAGCTTCGAAATATCATCCGCAAAATTGCCGATCGTTATTAAACCCGCGTTCTTCGCAAGCATGAACGGTGCCGGTTTTAGCTTTTTCGAGGCATCGAACAATTGCGAAACGATCCGGTTTCGGACCGCCGGCGCGTCCAGCGATAAACCTTTCGCCGCTTCATCCGGCGTCAATTCGCTTGGCGCAATGTCCAATAGCAGCGTCGGTATTCCTGCATTTG
Organism: Acidobacteriota bacterium; assembly: GCA_020846885.1. Lineage (GTDB taxonomy): Bacteria > Acidobacteriota > Blastocatellia > Pyrinomonadales > Pyrinomonadaceae > OLB17. The sequence goes on from JADLDC010000366.1 coordinate 656, forward strand.
AAAGATGCGCCGCGATCGCCGCACCCATCGTTCCGGCTCCCAAAACCGCCGCCTTTTTCACGCTCAGTGTCGCCGAACTCAGGCCGGCCTCATTGCCCGCTCGGGCCGCCGCTTCTCCAGTGTTTGTCATATTTTCGATCTCTGTTTGAAAGACATTTTAGAATCCAGATTATAACTGAATGAATATTCATTCAGCAAGTGAGGTTTAGCCTAACACCGGTTTTCTTGACAGGTGTGAAAAATAGGTCGATACTTCCTCACAAACGTAGAAGCGAAGGAACTCAACCTGTGGATCGGAGAACGCTACGCTCGCCCTTCGCGGATCTGCCTGAAACCCAACTCGAAATAAATTAAATCTATGAGTAAGATCTTTGTCGCGCTATTTGTATCCCTGTTTGCCGTCACGGTTGCTTCTGCTCAGGACACGACTGAAGAAAAGCCACCTCAACGAAAGACGATCACAATTTCCGAAGCAAAGCCAAAACCGTCGGCCCCGCTCAAAACCCGTGAAAAGCGTAGCCCTGTTTTCCGTCCGACCAAAGACCAGATAAAGCAGGCACAGGCGATGCTTAAAGGAAAGGATCTCTATAAGGGCGAAACGACCGGCTCGTACAATTCTGAAACTCGAGCGGCGATCCGCGGTTTTCAGAAAGACAACGGGCTTACGTCAACAGGTTCCCTGAATCGCGCAACGCTCGAGAAGATGGGCATTGAACTGACCGAGGCTCAGAAAGCCATACCCGTTTCAGAAGGTTCGATCGCGGCCAATGAGGATGCGAAAGCGGCCGACAGCAAGGCGGAAACGTCGTCGGACGCAAAACCGAAAAGAGCCCCCATTTTCCGTGCCAATAAGGAACAGATAATGCAGGTACAGAAATTGCTCAAGGAAGGCTCAATGTACAGCGGCGAGCAGACCGGCAAGCTTGATAAGGCTACACGCGACGGCCTGAAGAAATATCAGGAAGCCAATGGGTTGAAAGCCACCGGCACGCTCAACAAGGCAACACTCGAAAAAATGGGTATCGCGCTAACCGAGGCACAAGGATCAATGTAGCGTGACCGCGCATTTCGCCTAGATACTTCTGTCGCTCGTCACCCATGTGACCTTCGGTACACCCAAAACCATGAGAATACTGAAACTATCGCTTTTGGTGCTTCTGATCACCGCTTCGGCTTCGTCCCAATCCCTCGAGCAGCGAGCACAGGCAGAGAAGGACGTGCTCGCGGTTATCACCCGTCAGGCTGAGGCGTGGAATCGGGGCGATATCGAGGGCTTTATGCAGGGCTATTGGCGGTCTGATAAGCTCGCGTTCGTTTCGGGCGACAATGTAACCCGCGGTTGGCAGGCGACGCTGGACCGCTATAAGAAGAGCTATGACTCACGCGCAAAAATGGGAACGCTGACGTTTTCAGGTTTGGAAGTTAATGTACTATCAAAGAATAACGCCGTCGTTATAGGCAGCTGGTCGCTCGCACGAGAAAAAGACAACCCGCATGGTAAATTCACACTCATCTTTCAGAAAATGAAAGATGGCTGGAAGATAATACACGATCACACTTCCTGATCGGTCGGTCTGCAACCTTGGTCTTTCAGGTTTCCTAGAGGAACGCTTTTTGCGTCAGCGCCTCATCATGTATCGATAGCGGACGATCTTGCTCAAAACGGGACGATCATGGTAAAAGCGAGCCAGAAAATTGAGGGAACTTATCGAAGGGGTATATTTCCGTACATTCACGGCATCGCCATTCGCAGATAATATACCGACGGCCCGAAGGTTTGGGCCGTTCGTTTTTCGAACATATTAGGGATTTACTGGCAGCAGGGGAATGCTGCTGAACAAGCGGGATCTTTACAAGGGGGTTATCATGTTATGCCGTCTTCGCCTCGCGCGAGTTTTGCTTTTTGGACTTCTTTTCGCCGTAGTCTACGTCACTTATCTTCGTTCACAGACGCCGCTCAACAGCAATTATATAGCAAACACCGAGCGCAGTGACACTTTGCCAAAAACGAAAGCCCCGGTAAAAGCCGAGAGCTCAATAATCAGGGAACTCCGGATAAAATTGGAAAGTTCGCCTGACGACCCGGTCCTCTTAAACAACCTTGCCGTACGATACACACTCGAAAACCAATTCGACAGGGCTCTCGCGGCAAGCCTTCGTTCCGTTTCCATCAACGGCAACATCGCCTCGACACGGATAAACCTGGCAGTAATTTACGATCGGCTAGGACATTTTGACCAGGCTCGGTCGCAGGCGGCGATTGCGGCCCGGCTTGCCCCGAAAGCTCTCAACGTTCGTAATTACGTTTGCGAGCTCGATCTTGTACGCGGACGCAACACTGAGGCGGTAGGTTGCTATCGGCAGTTAATGAACGAGTTCCCGCCCCAGCGAGATCTTCGACTAAAGTTTGCAGTAGCGCTGATGATGTCAGGAAATCTTAGTGACGCACGGAAACTGATGGACGCTCTTCAGAAGGAGTATCCGAATGATGCGATGGTCCTC
>JADLDC010000367.1 GCA_020846885.1 Acidobacteriota bacterium
TCAAATATGTCCTACCGCGCGCGTAGTCTTCGGACATCTGCTGGGTTGCCTTTACGCCGACCGACCCCGGAAGCCCAAGCGTCGGCGGTGTGCTCATTGGGCCGCCGCTGCCGATGCCGGCATTTTGTAAGAAAGTGTTGTAGTAGATCGGGAAAACCACCGCTTCCGATTCCTGGGCGTCTGCAAGCGTGCTCTCATATCCGGCCCTCCACGATGTCGTGTCGACACCGTCAGTGAAAAGAACGACAGCCTTGCGGCCTTCGACCTTAGCCAAAAACTTCATCAGCGTCCGTTCAACCGCCTCATACAGCGACGTTCCGCCGCCGAAACCAGTTTTCCCGATGGCCTTATGTATCTTTTCGCGGTCCAGTGTCGGATCCGCCAGGACATGGACCGACGAATCGAATTCGACGACCATCACTTTGTCGTGCGGCTGAAGCTGCTCGACAAACGCAGATGCGGCCGCCTGGATCTCTTCGATCTTGTACGATGTGGACGGGCTTACATCTATCAGAAGCACGACAGTGAACGGCTTGTCGGTCGTGCCGAAGTATTCTATCCTCTGTTCTTTTCCATCTTCAAAGATCTTAAAATTCGCTTCACGAAGCCCGGAGACGTAAAACCCATCGCGGTCCGAAACAGAGACCGGAATCGTGACGAGGTTAGTTTCAACCCGGATCACATCGTCGCTGTTTTCGCCCGCGGGAATTGGATCACCAACAGGTTTAGAGGCCCTGGTCTTCTTCTCCTCCTTCTCGTCGTTCTTGCGATCTCGGTCTTTTCTCCTAAGCGGTATCGACCGAGACGGGGCCGATTCGGAATAGCCGGTTCGCTCTTCGCTGCCGAACCCGCCTTCGGTCGGTGTGCCCTGGACCGGCGGCGATTGATCGGCGGGCTTGGCGGGCACTTTGACCCGTCGCCCGGATTGTGCATATGCCGCGGCCGCGAATAGTAAAATAGTCACCAACGTCAGCAAGGATCTCATTTTTGTTCCCTCTATGATCGCGCGGGGATCATCTCGGAAGAGTGTTCTGTTTGATGAGTTCATTTGAGTTACGGTTCGCCGTCGCTGATGAAGTTGAAATTAGTTATAATGCAGATCATGTTTCGAAGATCGCAACTGCCTATTATCACCCTGTTCATCGCCCTAGCCGCCGCGTGCTCAAGCGGCACAAGCGGTACCGGACCAAACACGAACACGGCAGCCGCCGAGACGCCAAAGCCGGCCGTTACACCGTCAGGCCAGTTCACTGACGCTGACATTGCCAAGCTGAAATGGCTAGAAGGTTCCTGGAAAGGAACTGGCGGCGAGAAGCCATTTTTCGAGAGGATACGGTTTGACGGCTCGACGATGATAGTTGAGGTCTTCGCCGACGAATCGATGAAAAAGACCGACGAAACGTCACGATTTGAGCTGAAAGACGGCGAATTCGGCAATACCGTTAATGATCAGCGTTCGGCCGCGAGTTCCATCACGGACACATCAGTACAGTTCGTGCCTGCAGCGGCCCTTCCCGGCGGGGTCGTAAAGGGCAGCACCTTCAGATTTGAACGGCTCGACGACGGAACATGGAACGCCGTACTTGTGATCCCGGCCACCAGCAGCAGGCCTTCGACCGAAAAGGCTTATAAGATGGAGCCCTTTAATCCCGGAAGCAAATAGCTCCGCATCACTTACCTGTAAGCGAGTTCATCATTTTCGGCTTCCTGGCAGATGCTGCAAATAAAAGGTGTCTCAACGTCATTCTCGATGGCGTGTTCCAAATCATCACGCATCTCGGTATTCACATAATATCGCTTGCCGCATCCGGCGCATTGGATCTCGTATTTGTTGGTTTCGGTCCGATAGTCTGTCGGAACCGGGCCCGTCACCAAGTCACCATGAAATTCTTCCCGCATTCGTCTGTTTGGCATCTTCACTCACCTCCCTGATCGATCACGCCATTCCGCCTGGGCCCGGAAGTCATATTCCTTGAGGCCAGTTACCAGAAAACTGTGCGACCCCTAAATTATACAAAGCCGAAGCAACAGCTGGCATTTTTTTTGTCTGTGAGACAGTCATCATTTCGAAAGTTTCGTGCTCGGCTTGGCCGCAGATTACCGCGCCCCTCTCTAGATGAGGATACAAAACGGCACCGAAAGCACTTCGCGCAGAAAAAAAGCAACGCGCACGCGCTTCGTTCGCGCAAATAATATGCCGGATCAAGCCCTCGGCCATTGTGTGAACTTTTCCGAAACAGCCGCGCCGAGGTGCGAGTTTTTTCGCGGCCGGCGGCGTCCTTTGCGCGCGGGAACGGCCGATCGCCGCCCCGGACTGCGCTTTATCTTTGTCTGACGAAGGAACATAATTTGCAATCAGAACTACTGTTAACAGAAATCGAGGACGGGTCGAAACTAATGAAAATACTTATCGCAACCGACGGATCCGAATTCAGCGAAAGAGCGGTGACAAAGGCATGTGAGCTTGTCGGGACCGCCGCAGACCGGTCCGTCAAGATCATTTCGGTCTACGAACCGCAGACGCCGGCCGCGGCGGAACCATTCGCACTCTCCGGGGAGTATTACCAAAAACTGGCGGAGTTCGCCCGCGAACGTGCTGAACAATCCGCGGCGGCGGCCGTCAGGCTGGTCGAGGAAAGCTGTCCGCAGACACTGGCTGCCGTAACAAGCGAGGTTGAGCTAGGACGGCCATCCCAGGTTATAATAGATAAAGCGAACGAATGGAAAGCCGATCTGATCATTGTCGGATCGCACGGACGCGGTTTTTGGAGCAGGCTGACCCTTGGGTCTGTTTCGGACGCGGTTGTTCACCATGCCGAGTGCTCGGTGCTGGTGGTCAAATGAGGAGGCGTCTTTCATCGTTCAGCCGAATCGCAAAACGGAGGTAACTGATGTCTCGGATCCTGATACTCGGCGGCGGTTTTGCCGGAATAACCGCAGCGGAATTGCTGTCGGAAGGAGCGGCCGCGGAACACGAAATAACTATAGTTTCCGCAAGCCGAAAATTGACCTTCTTCCCAGCCCTTGTGCCGATGGTCTTCGGGGACTTTCTTCCCGAAGAGTTGCGCACCGATATTGTCGCTCCGCTCCACGAACGAAAGGTCCGTTTCATTGAGGGCGAAGTGCTTAAGATCGATCCCGTGTCGCGCAATGTGCGTATTACAGGCGATGATGTCGATGGGGATCTGCGATATGACTATCTCCTGATCGCTATCGGCCGGCGGTTAGCGACCGAGACCGTCCCCGGTTTCTTTGAGCATGCACACCATTTGCTTGGAATAAATGCGGCGATCCGTTTCAAGCATGCTGTGTCGGAGTTCAAAGCGGGCTCAATTGTTGTCGGGCTTTGTCCGGGCTCTTCGCTTCCCGTTCCGGTGTGTGAAAGTGCTCTTGCTCTGGCAGATAGGTTCAAGGCTGAGATCGGTGAGGGCCGCGTGTCCGTCACGGCCGTCTTCCCGGAAACCCTCGAACAGGGACTCGCAGGTACCGGCCTCTTCCGCCAGGTCGAGAAAAATCTTCAGAGGAAAGGCGTGCGGTTGGTTGAGAATTTTCAGATCGGCCGGGTTGAGAAGGCGAGCTTGTTTTCCGCCGATGAGCAGGAGTTGTCGTTCGGCCTTTCATTGCTTGTTCCGCCCTTTCGCGGCCAGACGGCGGTCCAGGAGCTCGGCCCGCCCGAAGAAGAGGAGGGTTTTGCGGTCGTCAACAGCCTAATGCAGATCGAAGGCAGCGAGAGGATCTATGCCGCCGGCGATATCATAGCGCTCGATGGCCCGCGTTTCGGTTATCTTGCAATGAGACAAGCAAAGGTCGCGGCGGCAAACATCCTTATTGAATTAAGCGGCGAGAAACCAAGCGTCGAGTACACGCATGAACTCGCGTGGATACTCGGCGAAGAGTATACGGACCCGCACTTCTTTCACTACGGTGTTTGGGACGAAACCCTTCGCGATTTCGACGAAGATGCCCTGCTCGGTATTGCCAGGCGAGTACGCGAGCGCTATGGCCATATACGATCGGAACGAAACGGCGGCAATGACGCATCAGCGCGTTCGGGTTCGGCTTAGCCGGGCCATGCCGGCTTGGCCCGGTGTCAGCTCATCGTTTCCAAAATGGCGGCGATATCTTTTTCGGTCGTGTCAGGGTTTATAAAACAAAATCTGGCCACGGTCTCGATCGTTCCCTTTTCTTTCCATTTTGTCGGCGCTACGAGTGCAAATCCGCGATGATGATTATGATGCGTCCACTGCTTATAGTCTTCATGCGTCCAGCCGTGTCTGCGGAAAAGGACGCATGAAAGGCTGGGCTTGCGGACAAGCTCGGTATAGCCGGTGCCGGTGATCATCTCGCCGGCAATATTGGCTAGTTCAATACCCCGTTCGATCGCTTGCTCGTAACGGTCAGTCCCATGCATCGCCAGTGAGAACCATAGCGGCAATCCGCGCACCCTTCGCGTCAACTGGATTTGATAATCCGCCGGACAGAAGCCTTTCGCGACATCCTCGTGAAAATAATCAAGATATGAGCCTTCCTGGGCCAATGCCCTTTGTGCCAATTCGGGATGCCGATAGATCACGGCTCCGCAATCATAGGGCGAAAACAGCCATTTGTGCGGATCGATCGTAATGCTGTCGGCCAACTCGATGCCGTCAAAGAGATGCCGCGCCGACCGGGCGGCAAGTGCACCGCCGCCATAGGCAGCGTCAACATGAAACCAGATACCTCGATCACGGCAGATCATGCCGAGTCCGTGGAGATCATCAATAATGCCGGCATTAGTTGTTCCGCCCGTTGCAACGACCGCAAAAGTTCGTTCTCGCTCCGCCGGAGACATGGAGTCCAGGGCTTTACGCAACGCCTCTGCCTCGAAACGCTCTTCCGAATCGATCAGCAAAAGGTCGGCATCCATAACCTTTGCCATGGAGCGAACGGAGGAATGAGCGCCCGCCGAGGTCATTATCAGGCCCCGTTTCCTTTCCCGCTCCGGGTGTCCGGTCCGCCACGCGTCGCGTGCCGTTACAATGGCCGAAAGGTTCGCTGCCGTACCCCCGGTCGTGAACACGCCAAATGCCCCATCACGAAGCCCTGTAAGGGAAACGAGCCAACGCATCGCTTCGTTCTCGGCAAAAATGCAGCCTGCTCCCTCAAGCCAAAATGCACCGTGGACACTCGCGGCGGATGTGACAAGGTCGAACATGACCGCCGCCCGCGTCGGCGAAGCCGGGACAAAAGCCAGATGCCGGGGATGGTCAA
>JADLDC010000368.1 GCA_020846885.1 Acidobacteriota bacterium
CGGTGCGGCGGAAGTCGTAGTTGAACAGGTCCTGGAACCACATTCCCGCGATGAACAGGAAGTTCCACGGATCTTGCCGACGCTTCTCGATGTCCTCCATGGTCCGTTCCGGCCCGACCTTGCCGTAGTCTTTACCTGACAGCCCAAAGCTCTTATCGAACTTTCGGAGAATGCCGCCGAGCGTCAATGACTTCGGTGCGCCATACGGATCATAATTCTTCAAGAGAGCAAGGCCCATCATAAGGTTCGAGAACCATTTGCCGCGGTTCGTGTCACTGATATGCTGCATGTCCTTGACCAGTCCCTTGATATTCAGGAACTGCGGGACCGGCGCCATGTCGCCCGTTTCCTTATTCACCATGACGGCCGTACCGACGCCGCAGTTCGGGTGGCAGCCGCAGCTGACCTGTCCCCAATCGGATTCGGGGCCGTGGACAACGTCAGCAAAATCGGCGAACGCTCCCATCAAGCTCAGCGGGAACCAATCGCGCGTCGGTTCGGTAATGCCGACCTGCTTTTTCACGTCGTGAGCCATGTGCGACAACGTATAACGCTGCTGCAAACGGCGCTGCTCGGTGATCAGCTCATCGCGGCCCGTGAACGACACCGGCTGAAAAGCGATGAACGATATCTTCTTCGGATTCTCGATCGCAAACCGTATGATCGACCCGACCTGGTCATTGTTGATGCCGTTTACAAGCGTGGTAACGAGAATGATGTCAACGCCCGCTTCGTGCAGGTTGTTGATCGCACGCAGCTTTACATCAAAGAGGTTGCCGATCTGCCGGTGCGAGTTCGCGTCGTTGCCGATGCCGTCAAACTGGAGGTATACGAAACGCAGTCCGGCCTCGGCCGCTTCCTTACAGAATTCTTTCGATTTTGCGAACTCAATGCCGTTTGTCGCAGCCTGCACCGAGTTGTAGCCGACCTTTCGGGCATACCGGATCGCGTCAAGGAAGTGCGGGCTGAGCGTAGGTTCGCCGCCCGAATACTGCACCGACATTTGCCGCCGCGGTTTGATCTGGATCGCGTTGTCAAGAATTTCGCTGACATCCTCCATGCTCAATTCATGTACAAACCCAACCTGGTTCGCATCCATAAAGCATGGGTCGCACATCATGTTGCATCGATTCGTCAGGTCAACCGTGAGCACCGCGCCGCGGCCATACTTGACCGAGGACGAGCCGTGGTTGTGAAGCCGTTCATCATTGTGAGCATCTTGGTCGCGGCCCGGAAAAAGGCTTTCGACATGCTTCAGGAATTCCGAATCAATCGCCATCATATCTTCAAAATGGCCATGCTGCGGGCAATCCTTGACCATCCAAACCTGGCCATCGCGCTCGATTATCTGGGCCTTGATCTCGCCGACCTTTTCATTTATTAGCGTACTGACGTCGCGCTTGCCGCTGATAATTGCCTCGCGAGCTTCGATTACGCAGTTTGGACACAGGCTATCCGTCTGTCGCGGAAAGCCGAGCGTCGGCTTCGATTTCTGCCAGGACTTCAGGATCGGCTTGTCAGACCATTTCGGAATGAATGACGGGTTCGGCTTAAACTGATTAACCGACCTGACGGCGTTGAATGCCCCTGCCGCAATATAAGTAAGTCCCTTTTCGAAATGCTTGATTGGTCTCATATAAATTGTTTCTTCTCCACAGTCCAATGCCCGGCCTCAAAATTCAAAAATTCTGTATTGCAAATTGCCAACAATGACGACGCCGGCCGGTTTGGGGAAATAGCGCACAGTCAGATAGAGCAATCTGTATGCCATTACGTAGTAACGTCGGCCGATCAAGGAATTACTTAGGCGCGCCGTGTTTGCCTCATTAATTGAGGTGGGTCAGAATTACACACTTGACCAGAATTGAACAAGCATGGTCCTTTTGATACAGCACGCCGATCACCTGTCGTTCAATCTGACACTTTCTCAGAGACTCTTGCAAAGATGGTTAATAATGCGCTTAAATATCTCTGTCTGCGGCCGCTTAAATTCCGTCGCATAAGATTCGCGGACGTCACTGGAAACCGTGGCCGCGCGGCAAACTTCTTAAAATGTACACTGTTTGTTCACATTAAGCACTTGATTTAGGTCATACGTTAAGGGGCAAGAAACAAAGTATTGAAATATTTGATCTTAACGGGTTCAGCGGGGTCTTTACAGAGCGGTCTTTGTATGGTAACTTTTTCCAACCTCAAGGGAAGAGGGTTGTCTGCAAGGGAAGTTGGTCTGTTTCAGCATCACTAAATCGGTTTTTCAGGTTCCAATTTTTTAGTTCGCAAACCTTGTGCGGAGTTTCAAGTCAGAAGGTTTCCCCTTAAAGGCTTTGGATGAAACTATGTCGATTCGGTTTGGCACGTCGGGTTGGAGGGCAGTGATCGCCGACCAATTCACCTTCAAAAATGTCGAACTTGTTATTGATGCGATCTGCGGTTCTTTGAAGATGAGCGATGTTCCCGACGGCACTAAAGTCGTTATCGGCAGTGATACGCGGTTCATGGGCGAAAGATTTGTGGAACTGGCCGCAAGCAGGGTTTCGAAACACGGATTTTGTGTTTTGAAATGCGGGCAACCAGTGCCCACTCCGACGATGTCGCACGCGATCCGGTCAAATCAGGCGGCAGGTGGGATCAATTTTACTGCTTCTCATAATCCGCCGGAGTATCAGGGGATCAAATTCTCGACCGCTGACGGAGCCCCTGCATTACCCGATGTAACGCAGCAGATCGAAGCGTTGATCGGCGCTAGTGCGGGTCCAGACGCTGTTAGAGACGGCGAGATCGTTGATTTTGATGCGCGGCCCGGGTACCTCGACGACCTTGGATCAAAGGTACGGCTCGATGCTATCCGGAATGCGCACGGAAGATATGCCTACGACCCGTTATGGGGTACAGGCCGCGGCTATCTCGATAAACTCCTTTTGGACAGCGGCGTAGAGGTCGAAACGCTTCACGACTGGCGTGACGTGACTTTCGGTGGAAGATCACCCGAACCCGGGGAAACACAGTTGGCTGAATTGAAGGAACGTGTCCTGGGCAATGGGTTGACCTTAGGGCTTGCGACAGATGGAGACGGGGACCGTTTTGGGATCATTGACAGCTGCGGCGAGATGATCCAGCCAAATCAGCTGATCGCGCTCCTGACGGATTATTTGGCGGAAAGCCGCGGATGGAAGACCGGAGTTGCCCGCAGCGTGGCGACATCGCATCTGGTCGATAGAGTTGCCGAAGAAAGGGGCTTGAAACTGTATGAAACGCCGGTCGGATTTAAATACATCGGCGAATTGATAAACAAGGACGAGATAATTCTCGGCGGCGAAGAATCGGCCGGCCTGTCGATCAGAGGCCATTATCCTGAAAAGGATGGATTGCTTGCATGCCTTCTTGCGGCAGAAGCGGTCGCCGTACGTGGAACAAGCTTGACCGAGCAGCTAGGCGATCTCTACCGCCGCATCGGACGACTATATTCGGGGCGGATCGGCGTTCGGCTGAACGATGAGGTGGCAGTCAAGCTGAAGGAGAAACTGGCCCGTGAGCCGGAAGAGATCGGCGGCCGCAAGGTGGCCTCGGTAAACAGGATGGACGGCGTCAAGTTCATCTTTGAAAACGGAAGCTGGATGCTTATGCGTCCATCCGGGACCGAACCCGTGGTTCGGATCTACGCGGAAAGCGAGGACAGTTCTGATCTCGCGTCGCTTCTTGAAATTGGAAAACACTATTTGCTTGACCAATAGAATTCGCGGTCAACCCGAACGGAAAATGAGCATCAAACGAAATTCTAAAAAGGGAGCGCAAAAGAAGGATCGGAATCCAAGGTCGCAATGGATCGGGGTCGGCATCGTTGCAACGCTAACACTGATGCTTTGCTTGACGATCAATTATCGGGCGTTCTCACAGTTCGGCAAGGAAGCGGCCGAGAATGAGATGCTTGAACAGCGGATCCAGGCCGTTACCGGCAACAACTTGTCGCTACAGGAGCAGATACATTATTTGAAAAACGATCCGGATA
>JADLDC010000369.1 GCA_020846885.1 Acidobacteriota bacterium
GCATTCCGGATTGACGCACTTTAACTTGGTTTTCTCCGCGTTTATTTCGACTTTTGACTTGCACTTGGGGCAGCGAAGTATCTCCAGAAGTTCGGGGCTGATCGGCATAATTTGTCAGGTCTCCAATACCGCTATCTTATTACGTTTGCGGCAAGAAACGAAAAGGACGGGATTATCGGGCATCCCGTCCTGTTGATCTTAATGGTCTAATTCAACTGCTCATCCGGTTATCGGCGCGACCGAATCGGGAATGTGGCCCGCGCAATAGCTGGTAGATGCGGCCCGCGCCCTTCATGTTCCCGACGTAGAACGTGTCCTGCGAGCCCAAATAGCCCGGATGCTCGGTCTCGATCTCGCCGTAGGCGTCCTTTTCGAGTAAGAAAGCACACCCACTCAAAATCTGGCGGACTTAACGCCCATGTCGGTTCGAGTCCGACCTCCGGCACCACTCTTACTTCGCGAAGAACCCCGTTAAATATTGGCATACAGGCCTGGATCACGGCCTCCTGGAACGCACTGGGGTGATACTATGATGATAAATTCTAATGAGGTCAATTGTAACTAAGGAACTTGTACGAAAGTCGAGTTTAACGGATAAGGGGCTGTCTTTTCGAAGGCGGCGCTTTTCGTTCAGGTTTTAAGAGCGGTTACAATGGACGTTGTATAAATGCAGCTGCCTGACTATGATTTTGAGCTTCCGCATGAACTGATCGCCCAGAAACCGCTCGCCGACCGGGCCGCGTCGCGAATGCTGGTTGTTGACCGCGGGCGTGAGGTCTTTTTGGACGCCGGGTTTGCCGGCCTTTCAAAAAGGCTACTGCCGTCCGACCTTCTGGTTGTGAACAACACAAGGGTTTTTCCGGCGCGCCTTTTGGGAACGAGTGATACCGGGGCCCGGGTTGAGGTCTTTCTTGTCGAAGAGATCGAACCCCTCGTCTGGGTTGTTCTCGCAAAACCGGGAAGACGGCTTAAACCAGGCAAACGTGTCGATCTTGATGGCCGGCTCTACGCCGAGGTGCTGGAGAAACGCGAGGACGGAAGACTGGTTGTCCGGTTTGCCGGCGGCGCCCGGTTTGAGACGGTCATCGACGAAATAGGCCGCACGCCGCTTCCGCCCTATATTCATCGCGATCACGCACGTCCTGACAGCGACCGCGAACGCTATCAGACGGTTTTCGCCAGCCGCCGCGGGGCGATCGCCGCGCCGACTGCCGGGCTTCATTTTTCCGACCGGACCTTTGACGAGATGGCCGAGCGCGGCGTCGAGACAGCCGAGATAACGCTGCATGTCGGCTACGGCACGTTCGAACCGGTAAGGGCCGCGAATTTAGGCGATCATAGGGTCGCCCCGGAGCGGTTTGAGATCGGTGAAGAAGCCGCCGCAAAGCTGGAAAAGGCCCGGCGCGAAAAGCGAAGGATAGTGGCCGTCGGAACAACGACGACGCGAACGCTTGAGTATATGATGGAACGCCAAGGGCACTTTACCCGGGCGAACGGTACGGCCGGCCTAACTATCGTGCCGGGCCACGATTTCAAAGCCGTCGGCGCCCTTCTGACCAATTTTCATTTGCCGCAGAGCTCGCTGTTAATTTTAGTTGCGACATTTGGCGGGCATAAACTTATAATGGAAGCATACCGTCATGCGGTTGCGGCGGGTTATAGATTCTATAGCTACGGCGATTGCATGCTGATCGAGTAAGTATTTTATGGCCTTCCTTCAGGCTCTCCGCAATTTTTTCGTACCTTCCGCCACGCGCCGGATCATGGTGGTCGAACCAGCCGCGGCGACCGAGTATCATGTCGCCGCGCTTACGCCGAAACACCTGAATGAGGTGCTCTATCTTAATTTTCGCTGTTTTGAAGACGGCGAGAATTATACAAAGCACACTTTTTCGTACCTGCTTTCCCAGCCGAATGCGCTGTGTTTCCAGATCGCGACGGCCGCTAACGAAATGGCCGGTTTTTTATGCGTTCTGGTCGGTCAAGAGGGTATCGCTCACATAACCACAATAGGCGTCGCACCCGAACATCGCCGACGCGGGCTTGCCGAGCGTATGCTGGGCGAACTTGACCGCTCGCTGACCGAACGCGGCATAACGTCTATCGTGCTTGAGGTTCGGGTCGGAAATACCGCTGCCCAAAGCCTTTACAGGGCCTGCGGATTTATGGTCACGCAGCAGATCTCTGAATACTACAATGATGGCGAGGACGGATATCTGATGGTCAAAGCCCTCTCCGGCCAAATGGCCCCGGGCGACATTTCCAGGCATTGCGAGGCGGCGTGAAGTTCGAATTCCCAAAGATCTATCCGATCACAGACACCGTTATCTCTCCTCTTTCTCCGCTCGAACAGCTAAAAGAAATGGCCGCGGGCGGTGCCGCTCTGATCCAGCTTCGCGAAAAGCGGGCATCCGCGGGGCAGTTTTTCGATGCTGCTCGCCAGGCTTTGGACCATGCCCGGGCCAACGGAGTTCGGGTGATCATCAACGATCGGGTTGACATCGCATTGCTCCTTAAGGCCAACGGCGTCCATCTTGGCCAAAATGATCTTCCACCCGTCCACGCACGCCGGCTCCTTGGTGAAGACGCAATTATCGGCTATTCCACGCATTCATTGTCTCAGGCCGAGGAAGCCGTCAAACTCCCGATCGACTATCTGGCGTTCGGGCCGATATTCCCGACCTCGACCAAAGACGATCCGGATCCGGTCGTCGGTCTCGAGCTTCTGGCCGAAATACGGCAGGTCGCGGGAAACCTTCCACTGATCGCTATCGGCGGCATCGATGAAACCAATCTTGCGGCGGTGCTTGCGGCGGGAGCTGATTCCGCGGCCGTCATCCGCACGGTCCTTGCTGATCGCGACGGGATCGAACGCAAGGTAAGATCATTGTTCGCGCTCGGGGCCGGGCAGAATGCCAGCAATGTTTAACAAGTTTCAAATAGTACTTGCAATCTCTTGACCGGATAGGTGATAATAGCGCGTAGCCAAACGGGCAGTCTCCGTTGGCCGCAACGCCCTTAACCCGCCCATTTTGAAACTTTCCAGGAGTTACCCACCCAAATGAGTTTGCTTGATGTAGCACCCATTATTGAGCAGATGCTGCTTACGTCCGACAATGTAAGCGATCTGAACTTTTCGTGCGGCCAGAAGCCGCAGGTCGAGATCAACGGAAAACTTCACTCGGTGACCCCGCTTGGGATGGGAAGGCTGACGGCGTATCAAACGGAGTTGATCGCGATGTCGATCCTTCGTGACAATGCCGATGCGGCAATGCAGCTTGCACGAACGCGGACATCCGACCTGAGCTACGCGCTGCCGGGAAAATGCCGATTCCGCGTGAATATTTTCCAACAGCGTAATTCATATTCGATCGTAATGCGTGTTATTCCGCATGAGGTACCGAGCTTTGAATCGCTTCGCCTGCCGCCGCAATTGGCCGATATTTGCGAGATAAGGAACGGTGTAGTGCTTCTGACCGGCCCGACCGGTTCAGGAAAGAGTTCGACGCTGGCGGCCATTATCGACCAGATCAACGAGACGAAAAGCTATCACATCGTAACGATCGAGGACCCGATCGAATTTCTGCACAACCACAAGAAATGCACTATCAACCAGCGTGAAGTTGGTGCCGACACAAAAGATTTTGCTTCCGCCCTGCGTGCCGCTCTTAGACAAGCGCCGAAAGTCATTCTGGTCGGCGAGATGCGTGATCTGGAAACGGCGGAGATCGCGCTGGAAGCGGCGGAAACAGGCCACCTCGTGCTCTCAACACTGCACACTATCGACGCTTCGAAGACCATCGACCGCATTATCGGGCTTTACCCGAAGAACGAAGAACGCATAATCAGAACACGCCTGGCGCAGACATTTCGCTATATAATTTCTCAACGCCTTATCCCAAAGATAGACGGCAGCGGCCGTATTGCGGCGGTCGAGATACTGAAATCGAACCCGCGAACGCGTGAGTACATTGAAAAGGGCGAAAGCGAAGGTAAGACGCTGCTTGACGCGATCCGTGACGGCGAAATAGACGGTATGCAGGATTTCGATTCGGTTATCCGAAAACTGATCGAAACGAAACTCATCTCGCTCGAGGACGGCCTGTCCTACTCGACAAACCAGAACAACCTGCTGCTTCAGTTGAAGGGGTTGTCATCGACCGAAGATTATGCAAATGCCTCAAGGGGCATGGGCAGCATGCCGCCGCCGATGGCCCCGCCGCCGCC
>JADLDC010000370.1 GCA_020846885.1 Acidobacteriota bacterium
CCCATTTTGGCACGGCGTGCAAGCTGGCCGACCATTTTCGGGTTGATATGAAACCCGTCCGGCACGAGCGAAACTTTTTCCGATACGGTCTTGAGAATTGTCGGATCGGCTCCGGTGGGCAAGACCGTTGAGCCATCTTCTTCGACGACCGGAGCGGCCAGAGCGTTCTTTTTCTCTTTGCGCGCGGCCATTTCCTTTGTACGCGTTTGAATGCCCTCGTATTTTTCGACGACTTTATTGGTCAGGGCTGTCAGGTCGTCCTCGCTGATCACGCCTTCACGAATTAGCTGCTGCGCATAAAGATGCCGCGTTCCCGGATGTGCCTTTACGCGGGCGTACATGATCGGCTGTGTATAGCTTGGCTCGTCACCTTCATTGTGCCCGAGCCGCCGGAAGCCGACGAGATCGAGAACAACGTCCTTGTCGAATTTGGTGCGATAGTCGAGGGCGATCTGGATAACGTGATACGCAGCTTCAGGATCGTCGCCGTTTACGTGAAAGATCGGTGTCTGAGTTATCTGCGCCGCGTCGGTCGAATAGATCGAACTGCGGGCGTTCTCAACGCCGGTCGTGAAACCGATCTGGTTGTTGATGACAATATGGATGGTCCCGCCCGTTCGATAGCCCGGCAGATTCGCTAACTGAAGCGTTTCCATCACGATGCCCTGGCCGGCAAAGGCCGCGTCGCCGTGAAGCAGGACCGGCATTACAAGGTCGATCACTTCTTCGCGGGTCTTCTGTTCGCCATTGCGAAGATCGTCTTGTTTGCCGCGTGCCATGCCTTCGACCACCGGGTTCACGAACTCAAGGTGGCTCGGGTTGCAGGAAAGTTCGATCCTGATCTCTCGCCCGGCTTTGGTCGTTCTGCTGCCGACAGCTCCCTGGTGATATTTTACGTCGCCCTCATCAGCCGGAAATGACGGGTGCGTTGTGCCCTCGAAGACTGACAGGATCCGTTCCGCCAAATCGCCTGTTTCTGAGTTGCCGACAATATTTGACAAAACATTCAGGCGGCCGCGGTGGGCCATTCCCATATAGATCTCATCGACGCCGCGTGACGAAGCTCCTTCTACAAGCTGATCGAGCATCGGAATAACAGTCTCGCAGCCTTCAAGCGAAAAGCGTTTTTGGCCAAGATATTTGATGTGCAGGAAATGCTCGAATTGCTCGGCTTCGATAAGCTTTTGCAGAAGCTCAAGCCGCGTTTCCTTTGGCAGCGGCTCGGTATCGACAAAATACCTGCGGACCTGCGTGCGGATCCAATCCTTCTCGGTTTTGCTTTGGATATGCCTGTATTCAATACCGACCTTTCCGCAATATGCCTTGCGAAGTATGTCCAGAATCCGGCGGAGCGTGGCGGTCTTTTCACCATGCAGGCCGCCTGTGATGAATTCGCGGTCGAGGTCCCAGATGGTCAGGCCGAATTGATCGAGATCAAGCTCGGTCGAATCGTGGGTGGTCATGTTCAGCGGGTCTATGTCCGCCAGCAAATGGCCGCGCGTGCGGTAGGCGTTGATCAGCTGCAGCACGTTTGCCTGTTTTTCCGCCTGTTCGGCAAATCGGTCGCCGCCAAGCAGCGACGGGTTAAAGTCTTGCGCCCAGCGCATCGGCGGAAAGCCGATATCAAGGTCGCGGAACACCTGGTCGTAGAACCTGTGCTCGCCGATCAATAATTCGTGGATGCGTCCAAGGAACAGGCCGCTTTCGGCACCCTGAATGACCCGATGATCATAAGTGCTTGTCAGAGCAATGGTTTTGCTTATTCCAAGCGATGAAAGCGAGGCCGGGGTCATCGCCTGATACTCGGCCGGATATTCGATCGCTCCGGTCGCTATGATCGCACTTTGCCCTGACATGAGCCGCGGGTTTGAGGCTACGGTCCCGATCGTCCCCGGATTTGTCAGCGAAATGGTCGTTCCCTGAAAATCGGCGATCTCTAATTTGCCGTCACGTGCCTTTGCGACCTGTTCGTTGTAGGCAGCGAAGAACTGGGCAAAGTTCATTGATCCGCAGTTCTTGATGTTAGGCACAAGCAGGCTGCGCGAGCCGTCTTTTTTCTCGACGTCTATCGCAATTCCGAGGTTGATATGCTCGTTCTCAACACGTGCCGGTGCCCCATTTGCGAGGCCAAAACCGTGATTCATCCTGGGATATTCCTTGGCGGCAAGAACAATGGCCCAGCCGATAAGGTGGGTAAACGACGCTTTGCCGCGTCCGCTGGCCTTGAGGTACGAATTAATTATTGTTCGGTTCTCTTCAAGCAGCTTGACCGGTATCGTCCGAAGTGACGTGGCCGTCGGGACGGAAAGGCTTGCCTCCATATTCTCGACGATCTTTTTCGCCGGTCCGATCAAGGCTTTGGCATTCTCGTCCGAAATCGCTGCCTGAACTGGCGTAGCGGGCTTTTTCTCGGCCGGAGGGGCGGCTGTCACGGCCGGTGCTGCCTCAGCCCCAGCCGAGCCGTTGTTGCCGCCGCTTAGAAGCTCATCAAAATATTCCTGCCACGAATCATCGACCGATCCGCGGTCGGCATGAAACCTTAAAAGCAAGCCCTCGACATAGCTCGCATTTGCACCAAAGTTTTCCGCAATTATTTCCGATAGATTTGAATTTATCTCACTCACGCTGTTTATCTGGACCTCACAATGAAGAACATGCAATAGACCATTCTAACGCATTGGGGACCAAATTATAAGGGCATGGTGCCAGTTGCGGCGACGCCCTGGACAGGGTGGCGGATACTTTCAGCCTGGCGGCCTGCGAGATCAAATTTGCAAGTAGTTTCTTGTCGGAGTGGTCGTCTTTGTGAGCCTTTGTGTCAACCTCTCCGGACGTTGTGTTCACGAGTTTTTTAACACAAAGGGCACCAAGTTGAAGACACAAAGGGCACAAAAGCCCTTTTGTTCCAATTGTCACAGTCCACTAATTACGAGGTCGTCTGGGATTTTTTTTTCGAGACTGCCGTACCCGAATCTTTTTCCAGGTCAAGTTTGATCGCATCTAGGATCCCATTTATAAATTGGGTTGCTTCGAACGAGGAAAACCTCCGGGCGATTTCCA
>JADLDC010000371.1 GCA_020846885.1 Acidobacteriota bacterium
AGGGCGAAGCAACGAACTCATTTCTTTTTGAAAGCAATTATACCTTCGACAAAAACAGTATCTTCGGCCGCATCGAACGTGTCCAAAAAGACGGCCATGAGCTCGTCATCCCGCACACAGACCCGATTCATGAAGACGTTTTCTGGGTCGGATCGTACTCGCTCGGCTATGTCCGCGACATCGTCAAAGATAAAGGGATCGACGTCGGCCTCGGCGGCATGCTGACCGCAAATTCAAACCCTGCCGCACTGGTCCCCTACTACGGCGGCACAACCCACGCCGGCTGGCAGCTTTTTGTAAGATTCAGGCCGTCGAAAATGACGCATTAGCTGCGTTCGGAAATTCTCCCCGCCTGAAAGAACTAGACACGCTCAATCTGAACGGGCTAAAGCCGTGGCGGTTTCAAATCGCCGATGTTTGGGCTCACGTCTTTTTTGCGGTGGTTGAACGCGGCTTTGGTGATTGTTTGGGTTGGAAATTCATTGCCGGTTTCGACACTGCGCCCTTGATCACGAACGGGAATTTGCCAACCAGGTTCCCGTCAATATAGATATCGGCCCGATAGGTGCCTGCGATCCACAATTTCTGAGGCTTGCCGTTAAAGAATACCCGGTCCTGAAGATCGCTCGTGGTGTAGCTTGTCGATATCACCTTTGATTCGGGCCTAACACCCGCGACGCTCACGGCGATCAGATTCATCTTAACGGTCACAGGCGATGCCTTGCCTAGCACGACCACACAATGAATGGGAATATCCGTAGCGGCAAACTCCGTGGTTTCTTCGCCAGGATTGCCGGCCCCGTCGTCCTTTGCGAGATAAACTTCTTCAAAAACACCCTTTTCGGACGATTCAGGCGGCTGGGCCACAACCGCCGTCGCGAATACGAAGACTATGAAAAGAAGTTTGACGGCGACTTGCAACACTGTACTCCGATCGAACAGGGTCAATGATCAGCTAGTTCTTTGAGAAATGAATGTCTTGATTGGTTGCACGCGGCATGGAAAATATAATTCCGAATGACGGAGCGAAGCCTGAATATTCGTGGCTGTATGCACATTCGTCCATACTCGCATTTCGCAGCGCATTGTTAGGCAGTAAGGCAGGCTTTCGCCCGTTGCCGGGCCATGCGGAACCTATGCATTTGTTTGCTTGTATATAAAGTTTTTCCGCCTATAATATCGACGGCGGCCTGCTCCTGCCCGCAAACGCTTTTGATGCCCGAAGATCTAGTTTTAATTCTCTACACGACGCTTTATCGGAAAGGCGGCAGCCAATTTGCCGTTGTGGCAGAAACGCTGGCAGACGAGCGGCGGAACGGCGGCGGCCGTGATGTTATCTGCCGCGCGGTCGAGAGCAAGCGTGACGTGCTGAAGGCGATCGCCGAGATCAGTGAGGCGGGCCGCAAGATCAGCGAGCTCCATTTTGTCGGGCATTCCGGAATGTACGGCCCGATGTTTGGGACCGTTGCGTTTCCTGAGCAGTTCTCGCCGTATGAATGGGAACATCTCGAAATTCCGTTTGCCGGGAACGCTTCGGCGTCGTTCCACTGCTGCCGTTCGGCACGCTGGTTCGCCCCGTTCTTCGCACGTACTTTTAACGTGAAGGCAAACGGATTTTTCTGGTACACGACATTTTCAAAAAGCAGAAAGAAATACGCCTCGGCGGGCGAAAGTACCAACAAGCCGCTTTACACGATCGGATGCAAGGGCCGGAAATCGCACGGCTATCGCGCCTCAATTCAAAAGCGTCTCGGATTTATGCCGGCCGAAGAGATGCGTTCGTTTGAGCCGAGCGCCGTCAACGGTGCCGATACATATAACGAAGTTGCGGAACTTTACGATGCGGCATTCGCGGACATCCGCGTTCGCCAGGACGAGTGGAATTGGCTTAACGAGCATTTGCCGGATGGCAAGATCGACCTTCTCGACATCGGATGCGGCAACGGTGCTCTGCTGAACGCTCTTTCGGGCCGCATCGGCAGCGGTGTCGGTGTTGATGAATCGGCATCGATACTTGATCGCGCACGATCCAGAAACTCTGAGATCTCAAATCTCAAATTCGAGATCATCAAGGGCCCTGTTCTTCCTTTCGCGGACAACTCGTTCGATGTCGCCATCTCGCTTATGTCGTTCCGCTATCTCGACTGGGACCCGCTGCTGCACGAGATAAAACGCATAACACGGCCGGGCGGAAAATTTCTTATCATCGATATGGTGACGGTGCCGGTCGCAACACGCGAGTACCCGCGTTTGTTGAAAGACAAACTGCGGACGATGAAGAATCAAAAAGCCAACGCACGCTTTGATGAAGCATTGAAAAAACTCGTCTCGCATCCCGATTGGAAACGGATGCTCGAGTATAATCCCGTCCGCTCTGAACACGAGATGAAATGGTATCTTGAAAGCCGCTTTCCCGGGCAGAAGATGGAAATACTCAACATGGCATGGAATTCACGGATAGTCGCATTCGATTCCGGCCCCGTGGAACGAGGTGTTGAAGCACGATTGACCTATCCTTAGGTCAGAACCGGGAGCGGTAGCGACTGGGTTCTTTTCGGTATCTGTACCAGGAAACCCAGTCGCTACCGCTCCCGGTTCTGACAACTATGACCGGGAAACCCAGTCGCTATTGCTCCCGGTTCTGACATTTTATGAACGGCAGACTTGGAATAATCGATTGGGGCATTGGAGGGATCAGTGTTTATAAGCTGATCACACAGAAGCGGCCGGAGGTTTCTGTCGTCTATTTTTCAGACACCGGCGCGACGCCGTACGGCAAAATGTCGCGGGCGGAACTCATTGCTCGTTTGAACACTGTCATCGGCTTTTTGAAAGATAAGGGCGTTTCGCATCTTGTCATCGGCTGCAATGCCGCGAGTACGGCAATTCCTTATCTCGACCCCCAGGGCCTAAAGATCGAAGGCGTGATCGACGCGGCGACCGCGATGACAGCAAGGTTAAAACCGAAGTGCCTCGGCATGATCGGCGGACGGCGAACGGTGCTTTCAGGTGTTTACAGAAAAGCATTTGCAGAACGCGGCATAAAAGTCGAACAGCGCATTGCCCAGCCGCTTTCCGCGTTGATCGAAAGCGGCGATACTTCGTCCGACAAACTTCGCGGCCAGTGCAAACGAATTCTCACACCAATACGAAATTGCTCGCACATTCTTTTAGCGTGTACCCATTACCCGGCAATTGAAAATATGATGAAAGAATTTGTCTCGCCTGAAACCATATTCATCGACCCGGCAGCGGAATTGGCGAAGCGAACAATGTCGTGGGCACTGGATGAAAAAAAACCGGATGCGGTTTATACTTCCGGCAACGCCGATCAAATGGCGTCGTCAGCGTCAAACGCCTTTGGGGTTGTCCTGAAAAACATAAAAGTTGAGAAATTAGGTTCGTCTGCTAGATCCGGCTAAACAGTGCATTTAATAAAATATGAGATCAAATATCAGAACCTCCACTTCGCGCCTTCTCGTTATTGCCTGCGTACTCATGCTTGGCATGACCGCCTTTGGACAGGAAAGTTCTTCATTGCGGGTCGCCAGGGTGATCAACGAAACCGGCCTTTCGTTCACAAAGGCGGCCGAGAATGTTTGGACCGTACCTTACCAGGGGAAGGCCCGCAAGGACATCATCGTCGTGGCCTCGGTCACCGGAGACCTGATCACGCTTTTTTCGGTCGTCGCCGAAAAGAAAGACCTGAAACCATCGCCCGAAATGCTGCAAAAATTGCTTAAGTTCAATGCTGATTTCGACAGGGTCAAGGTCGGGATCGACAAGGATGGTGATGTGTTTGTGCGTATCGATCTAAGTATTCGCGTGCTGGACAAGGACGAGATGACCGTAAACGTCGATCAAGTGGCCGCGGCCGCGGATGACATTTTTAAGGGATTGAAGCCGCATATCGCCGCGGCAAAGTGATCGGCGGCGGCTCGGGTCAGGACTCGTTCTTCCAGGTGATCTGAAACTCGATCTCTGTAACGTTTTCGTCGCTCTCGTGCTCGACGCTGACGACGGCGTGCTTCGGGACCTTGATCCGTTCGCCTGCAATTTGAATAGTAAACTGCTCACCCGCCTCAAGCCCGTCGGCAAGCCGGCGTATCTTTTGGATGAACTGTTTTACCGGGTATTTTTTCGTTACGTCCCGCGGTATTTCCATAATGATATTTAGCTCAAGCCTTTGAAAACTTTTGTGCCTGG
This sequence comes from Acidobacteriota bacterium, assembly GCA_020846885.1. Taxonomy (GTDB): domain Bacteria; phylum Acidobacteriota; class Blastocatellia; order Pyrinomonadales; family Pyrinomonadaceae; genus OLB17. The sequence continues at coordinate 4,207 of JADLDC010000371.1, forward strand.
CGTCGCCCAAGGCTCTTCGTTTTCCTTCTTGTTCATCTTAGTCCGTGGAGCTGCATTTTTCCGCAGAAGAAGGGAAAAAGGAATAAGAAAAAAGAAATATGTCTTGAGCCAATTCCTAAATTTTTTTAAGTCTGCAGCCTTGATGATCGTTCTTGGCCAAGATCATTTTATCGATCGGGAACTTAATGGTCACGTCCTGTTATCGTTAATGCGACTATGCTGGTTCAACAAGCTCAGCAAGGGTTTCGAAATAACGTCGATGTGTGCGCCGGACCGCTGCCTCACTTAGGGCTTCTAAAATTACAACTTCATGTTCTACGCCACGCCGATTGAGATCAAGTTCAAGTTGTAAGCGCTCACCTACAGCCAATTTCCGATCATCATCCGCAAATCGCTTAAATGTTACCAGTTCGCCACGGCGCCTATCGTACTCAATTAGAAATATCATAGCCTTCTCCATCTACCTTCTTACATTCATCGATCAATCTTCGCAGTTCCGAAAATATTGCACTTCGCCATCGTTCGAGCCTTTCATTTGCTTGTTCAAACTCCAATTTGGCGCTTTCGGAAGGGAAATTTTTCGAAATTAGCTGTAGCTCGACTTCGAGCGCTTCGAAGCTCGTAATCTCTAAAGAGATCGCAGCCAAGCTTGCTAACAGAACTTCGTCGCCAACTCCATATTTTAACGCAGAACCCGTTATATCCGATAACTTTTCTGAAAGTTCGGCCCAAATATGCTGCAGAGATGTTCTAATCTGCACTTCGACCGACTTACCTTCGAGATTCACAACTACGTGAACCGCTCGATAACCATGACTCGGCCTTTCTCGGCGGTCCACCACGGTAGTTTGGTCGAAAAGTTGTCCGAGAGCTTTGACGACCGTCTCTTGTTCAGTAATATCAGGGACTACGATACGACATCCCGCTATGTCCTGAATCTGCGTGAGGCGGATACTCTCACGCCGCAGCTTGTCGGCAATTGACTTCGTCGTCTTTGCACGTTTACTTGCTTCAATCGACAAAGTATCCGAGATCGAACCGGCTACTTTCCCATGCGCCTGAGTGAATGTGCTTCGATATTCGTCAAGTTGTCGAAAGTCGTCGTCGCTGTTTTCGCCTTTCCGAATTCGGTCACCCAGTCGGTCGAGCTGTGTTTTGGAAATTGAAACATTTGACATATAGGTCCGTTCCGATTTTAACACCGATCTGAATCTACCTCCTTTGTCATCATTGGCACCAAAGACTAAAATCTAATTTCTTAACATGTCCAGCGAAGTCGAAAAATATCACGAGGAAGAGAAGATCGGTAAAACCTACGACCTGCGGGTGGTTAAGCGTCTTCTTCGTTATCTGCGGCCGTATTGGAAGCTGGTTGCTGTCGCTCTCACGCTTACGCTGATCACGAATGTGCTTGTCAGTTTGCAGCCGTATTTCACGAAGGTTGCCGTCGATGATTTTATCCTGCCAAAACAAACTGACGGGATCTGGATCTTCGCGTTCGCATTCTTCGGGTTGTTCCTGTTTCGATTTCTCTTTTCATACATACAGGAAATTTTGCTGAATATGGTCGGCCAGCGGGTGATGTTCGACCTCCGGACCGAGATATTTACAAAGCTCCAGCGGCAGGAGGTTGCGTATTACGACAAGTATCCGGTCGGGCGGATCATCACGCGGCTTACCTCTGATGTCGATGCGCTGAACGAGCTTTTCACTTCGGGCGTGATCGATGTGCTTGGCGATCTTGTCGTCATCTTCGCCATTATTGGCATGATGTTCTGGCTTGACTGGAAGCTGGCAATTGTTTCGCTTATCACCGTTCCGCTTCTGTTTGCGGCGACAAATTGGTTTCGCAAACACGCCCGCGAAGGCTTTGACCGCGTCCGCACGCGAAATGCGAAATTGAACGCCTATCTTCAAGAGTTCATCTCGGGCGCGCAGACCGTACAGTTGATGAACGCCGAGGAAAAGGCGAAACGCGGCTTTAGTGAAATCAACGACGATTACCGCCGGGCAAATATCGAGACCATTTATTACTACGCCGTATTTTATCCGCTGGTCGATTTTATCGGCGCGGTCGGTATCGCGTTCGTTATCTTCTTTTTCGGCGCCGAATATCTGACAGGCTTTTCAACCTCTGCCCAAGCCCTGACGGTCGGCATTCTCGCCTCGTTCATTCAGTATTCGCTGCAGCTATTTCAACCGATCCGCGATCTCTCGGACAAGTTCAATGTTCTCCAAGCCGCGATCGTAGCTTCGCATCGGATATTTCTACTCCTCGACCTGGAAATTGATATTAAAAGCCCCGCATCGCCGAAGAAACGCGGAAAGGCCCGCGGCGATATTGAGTTTCGCAACGTCTGGTTCGCTTACAAAGGCGATGATTGGGTGATGAAGAACGTTTCGTTCACCATCAAGGCCGGCGAAAGCGTTGCCCTTGTCGGGCACACAGGTTCAGGCAAGACAACCGTTACGAACCTGCTGATGCGGTTCTACGACGTACAAAAAGGCCGCATCTTTTTGGATGGCGTCGATATTCGCGATTGGGACCTCGAAGACCTCAGGTCAAATTTTGCTGTCGTGCTTCAGGATGTTTTTCTGTTCAGCGGATCAGTCGAGAAAAATATTCGCCTCGGCAATGATGAGATCGATGATGCCCGCGTCCGCTGGGCCGCAAACGAGGTAAAGGCAGCTGACTTTATCGAACACCTTGACGGCCAGTATGAATTCGAGGTCCACGAACGCGGCGGCGGCCTGTCGGTAGGGCAAAAGCAGCTGATCTCATTTGCACGCGCCCTCGCATTTGACCCGACGATCCTGATCCTTGACGAAGCGACTAGCTCTATTGACACCGAGACCGAGCAGCTTATCCAACAGGCCGTCGAACGCGTGATGGAAGGCCGGACGTCAATGGTCGTCGCTCACCGGCTTTCCACCATCCAGAAATGCGACCGCATCATGGTCTTTCACCACGGCGACCTGCGCGAAAGCGGCAGCCACAACGAACTTCTTGCCCACCGCGGGCTTTATTGGAAACTTTTCCAACTGCAATACTCAGACCGCGAACGGCAATTGCCCGGTGCTAAGCTTCCGCAATTGGAGCCCGGCCCAACATTCGGGCCCTGAGTTCCGTCTCACTTTGTGCCCTTCGCGTCTTAAACTTTGTGCTCTTTGTGTTTAAAATATTTCACCCCGAGTCTGTTTCGCGGCCCACGACCCGGTTTCGCCACCACGAAACACGCGAATCAAAGAAACAAAGCCCACGAAACAAGGATCGTCGGTTGGATCCAGACCGCAGTTTTGTCCAAGCCCTATTGCCGACCGAGCCTATAACTAGAATATTAAAGGGCTTATGGTTTATACTGTCTGACTGAGCATGCCGACTGAAGCAAAAACGAGTACAGATCTATCACCGGAAAATCACGAGTTGATCGACCTGATCTACGCTCGG
>JADLDC010000372.1 GCA_020846885.1 Acidobacteriota bacterium
CGACCCGCTTTTCCGTCGCCGGGCCTTGTCCATTCACCTTGCGGTACGCATCGATAAATGCACCGATCAGCCATGCCCAAACCGTCCCCTGATGATATGCCGAATCGCGTTCCAACGGCGATCCGATGTAGATGGGACAGTACCGAGGGTCCGCGGGCGACAGCGACCGCAGGCCTACGGGCGTCAGGAGTTCCGTTTCGACCTTGTCAACGACCTTTGCCGCCCGCTCGCCATCGAGCATTGAATGATGGAGCGAGACGGCAAATATTTGGTTCGGGCGAATTGATGCGTCACGGGACCCATTCTCGACAACGTCAAACAGGCATTGCTCACTTTCATTCCAGAAAGCGCCGTTAAAGCTCAGCTTGCACAAGTCTGCCATCGCCCGATATTTGGCCTCGTCTTCAGCGTCGGCAAACTCCGCGGCCAAGTCCGCCATTATCAAAAGTGCGTTGTACCAAAGCGCCTGTATCTCGACCGCCTTGCCGGTTCGCGGCGTTATCACAAGATCGCCGACTTTGGCGTCCATCCACGTCAATTGCACATCGGGCGAACCGGCATATAAAAGGCCGTCCGTGTCCACATGGATGTTATATCGCGTTCCATGCAGGTGCCAGGCAATAATGTCAACGAGCTTTGCATACAGATGTTCGCGGACAAATTCGCTATCGCCGGCCGCCTCCATATACGCTCGAACGGCCTCGAAGTACCAAAGCGTCGCGTCGACGGTATTGTATTCCGCTTGGTCCCCGGCATCCGGGAATCTATTGGGCAGCATACCTTCGGAAATATGGTTCGAGAACTCAAGAAGTATGCCGCGAGCTATCTCATGCCGGCCGGTTGCAAGCGTCAGGCCGCTCAAGGCGATCATCGTGTCGCGGCCCCAATCAGAGAACCACGGGTAGCCGGCGATAACGGTGTGTCCGGAACCTCGTGACACAATAAATTGGTCGGCCGCCAGGGCCAATTGCTTCCCATCGCCGGTTCGAGCGCCCGACTGTTTGGCCAGTGCCTTACGCCGCTTCTGTTCAGTTGCGGCGGCCGCAGTTTGATCTGTAACAGCATTGCCGTCCGTACTGGCCGAAACTTCGGCAGGCCGTTCGCTGATATTGAACCGCATCTCGAACGGCTGATATAGGTCTTCGGTAAAATCAAAGCCTCGTTCGCGTTCGACCTCGTACTCAAAATTCTTGTACCAGTAGCCAGTACTGATGATCTCGGCCGCATTGTGCCGGAGATATAGGTCAACGCCGCTGCCGGAAATTACCGTGACCTCATCGCAATCGACCGTATGGGCAAAACGTTCTGACCGCGATTCGTGTTGAAGATCGTGATAGTCCACGAACGAGACCAGCGGCTTTAGCGTCAGGGAAATATCCCGGCCCGCTCCGGCCGTCATGATCCATCGGCAAAGAGTGGCATTTGCTCCGTTTACCATGAAGACCCGCTTCTCGATCTCAATATCTTCAACGGCATACGTCCATATCGGAAAAGGATCGAGGCGGAACTGTTTCAGGAACCGGTATCCTTGCGGGCTGACGACGTCAGGAAACTGATCTGCCGAAAGGTCGAACTTTCGCCCATCTACCTCGACCGACTCTTCAAATTTTGACAACACGGTCATCCGGCCGAGCGGCGGCCTGAGCGCGGCCGTAAGAAGGCCGTGATAGCGTCGCGTGTTGACGCCGGAGACCGTCCCCGAGGCAAAGCCGCCAATGCCATTTGTCTCAAGCCACTCCCGGCTTGACGATGCTTTGAGATCGCCGCAGATAGTTTGGTCGAACTTGATCATTGACTGCTACGAGATAATATTCATCAGATCGCACGTCGGCCGCGCAAGGTTTTGCCGAAACACACGCGGCGGGCACGCGGGGCCGAACATTTGAGCCGTTTGTCACCGCTGCACTTCCAAATAGAGCTGTTCGGTTTCTTTGACCATTCTATCAAGAGAAAAGCGTTCGCGGGCAATGAGAGCGCGGTCTTCGGCAAGGCGGCGGCTGTTCGGATCGGATAACACCGCACAGATCTTGTCAGCAAGCTGAACCGGATCATTGACCGGCACACGGGATTTTGCGTCCTCGATCAATTCACGTGCCCCGTCGGTGTCGGTCGCGACAAGAGGCGTGGCGGTAACAATTGCCTCAAGCATCGCCATCCCAAAGCTTTCCGTATGAGATGCGGAAACAAAAACATCAAGGGCCGAAAACAATTCGGCCGTATCTTCGACCCAATCAAGCCAAAGGAACCTATCCTCAAGGCCGAAAATCTTTACCATCCGTTTAAGTTCACGGCGGTATTTCTGGTCGATCGTATTATCGCGGCCGACAATGATATATCGTCCGTCGGGAAACTGTTTGGCCGTCTCATTGGCCGCAAGGATAAGGTCGCGCTGTCCTTTGAGCGGGACCAGTTCGCCAATGGTCCCGATAAGCGGAGCGTCCAACGGGATGCCGTGAAAAGCCCGAAAGCTCTCGCACGACGCTTTTCTCTGTTCATCGGTTCGCCGATCTACTTCGATGCCGTTCTTTATCAGCACGACCTTGGCTTTCGGGAACACCTGATAAAGCGTGGCCTCCACGCCGGACGAGACCGCGATCGCCTTTGAAAGATTTTTCAAGGCTATGCGGTTGAACGACTTCAGGGGGAACATCACGTGCCGCGTTAGGACGAATTTCGTGCTGCCTCGAGTAAGGGCGCAGGCAATGCTCGCGGGAATGTAGTCGCGGGCGACGTGGGCATGGATAATATCGATCTCATTCTCGCGTGCGAACGCCGCAAGCCGCGATGCACTGAGAATACCGACCGAATTGCGGATCGAGATATGGAAACGACGGCCTGGAGAAAGAAAGTCAAGCTTTGCCTCCCAAACATTCGTCGGCCGGACCGCCGCAAATACATCATGCCCCGCATCATTAAGCCCGCGGCAAAGATCGACAAAATGCCGCTCCCCACCGCCGTATGTTCGCGAAGATGAGATCTGAAGTATGCGCATTGCAGACTAGATTGTTGACCCAAAACACTCGAACGGTCAATGCGCCAGAGCCGTGAAACGGAACGAAAAGGCACGCTCACCAGAGGCAAGCGTGCCGTACAAATGCGGGTCCAGATCGGCCCGGTTAGTTAAAGAAATAGCGAACACCGAACTGAATTCGGTAAACATCCGACAGGCCCGCCGACGGCGTGAACGAGTTGGTGAGCAGTCCCGACCCGATCGTACGCAGACAATACGTTGCCGCGGTGGTCGGAGCAGCAACCCGGCACGTTGACGACGAACTTGTGCTGGTTGTCACCAACGGTTGATTCGTCACGAAGTCCTGGCTGATGCCCCAGTTCTTGTTCAGAAAATTCCCAAAATTCAGGATGTCGGCCCTGAATTGGAACTTGTGCTGCTGGCCGCCCCATTTCACAAACACATCCTGCGATAAGCCAAGGTCCATCCGATGCACGAATGGCAGATAGATCGCTCCGCGTCGGGCGTACTGACCGCGATGCTTGGACAGGTATGGATCCTGAGCGATGAACGCGTCGAACGCCGCCGCCTGATCGGCCGGAGTGAACCGGATGGTTCCTGATGAGGTCGTGATGTTCGCAAAATTCATCTCGGAAGCATCTTTCGGGATGTAGATCAGGTCATTGCTGGTCCCGCCATCACCGTTAAGATCGCCGCCAAATACGTAGCTCGTATTTATTCCGGAGCGCGATTCCCAGAACGCCGAAACGCTTGTCGCACCGAAGTTGAAGTACTCCTTTCGATATGTTACCGCCGCAAAGACGCGGTGCTTCGGCGAGGCTGCACCATATCCGAGACCCGGATTATTTGGGTTGCCCGAATGCTGGTTGTTGTTCCAGGAGCCGAACGCGATCGAGCCAGGGTCGATCGTGTTCTCAGATTTACCAAAGCTGTACGCTCCCTTCGCAAAGAAGCCCTTAGAAAAAGGACGCTCCAACGTAAAGGCAAGGTTCCACGCCCGGCCAACGTTCTGGTTCTTCAGCACGATCGCGTTGGCAATGTTGCTGTGGATCCGGTTCGACGTCGTCCAACGGGGCCTGTCATCCGGTCCGGTGAAGGCGGTGTTCGGATCGGACAGGTTTGCGTTGATGTAATAGATGCCGTTAACATCACGCGAATAAAGGAGTTCGGCCCCGGCAACCAGCCCGAGCGGCAGCTTGTAGTCAACCGCGACATTTGAGCGCCATAGCTGCGGGAAGTTGAATTTCGAGTCCGTCAGCGAAAGCTCGTACGACGTGGCCGGAGCACCGGTAACGGTCGTCGGCTTATATGTGTCCGGATTCGGGTTCCACGGCCGGATGTTCGTGTTGTCACGCTGTTCAAAGCCGGTCAGGATACCGTTGTTGCCGATCTGGTTCGATATCCATACATAAGCCGGGCGGCCCGAGAATAACCCCGAACCTCCGCGGATCTGCAGTTTCCCTCTCCACGGCGCCCAGTTAAAACCAACTCGCGGCGACCAAAGGATATTCGCATCGGGCAATTTCTGCGTTTCGTACTGCACCGATTGCCCGTTCTCATCCCTGAACGTAAGTGCATTCGCGGCTGGATTTGTAAATCCTGTTTCGCCAAAGAATGGAACATCAAGACGTAGGCCGTAGGTAAGCGAGAAATTCTCGCCGAGCTTCCAGATGTCCTGGCCATAGAAACCCGTGTACAGTACCTCAAGCGGCTGGACAGGCTTGTCAAGCCCGGGAACGTTCGACCAGCGGACCTGGAAACGCCGAAGATTGATCGGCGATGTCGTGCGATTCGGATTTGCAAGGTAGTCATTTGCGTCCGTATAGAAATCGGCAAGCGAATTATATACATATACGCTCTGCGACCCTGGGAAGAACACGTTCTCGGATTCGTACCGCTCGACGCTGACGCCGCCGGTGAACGAATGTCTTCCGTAAAAGTACGACGCATTGTCCTGTATCTGAAGGCTCTTGTAACGAAGCTCGTTATTCGGGGTGAAAGGCTCGGACCCGAACGAAGTGTACGTTACGCCGCCGCTGAGGATATCGACCATCGGGAACAGATTGTCGATCGCTCCACGGCTTTCATCCTGCTTTGTCCAGCCGATGAGAAGGCTGTTAGAGAAGTTATTTCCCCACGTCGAGGTCCACTCGCCCACGAACGAGCGAATGTTTTCAAGAATGCTGTAATTCGAATTCTGGAAGTTCAACGCATCCAGCCGCGTACGCCTGTTTCCGAAACCCAGCGATGATGAATTGGACATAAGCACATCGGTGCTTGAATCCAAATGCATATACCGGAACGTCAACTTATTGCTGACGTTGATGTTGTAATCAGTTCGCAATAGGAATTTTTTACCTGGGGTGTTGAACGGATATCCCTGATAGCCGCCGGTGTCGTAATTGAAGTTCGTCTTCAGGTAATTGCTCAGCTGGTCCAGATCCGACGCCAGCACCCTGGTCACGTTTCCAGTACGGCAGCCAGTGCCGGGACACGCTTCCCATGTCGTTCCGGGAGCGGTGGTCAGCTCGTCCTCATAACTAGTGAAAAAGAAAAGCTTGTCCTTACCAGAAATGAAAAGCGGCCCGCCGTCGTCCCCAAAATTAAAGAACGGAAGCGGCCCGCCGCCGGTAAAGCCCCAGGTACGGAACTTGAAGTCGCCCGGATCGAACGTGTTCTCGCCGGCGTCCTTGCCGACCAGGCTCGGATTTCTCCAGATATAGTATGCCGAACCCGTGTATTTGTTCGTGCCGCTCTTGGTCACAACGTTCACATCGGCACCAACGAAGTTGCCGTGCCGCACGTCGAACGGGGCAACGTTTACCTGAAACTCTTCAACCGCCGCAAGCGATATAGGCGAAACGCCCGAACGTTCACCCGGAGCACCCGCGAGGCCGAATGAGTTGTTAAAGTATGAACCATCGACCGTGATGTTGTTCAATCGGTTGTCCTGTCCCGCAAAAGTGCCGTTACCGCCGTATTGCGGCGTGAGACGCGACATGTCGGTTAACTGACGGCCGATCGTCGGAAGCGATGCGATGACCTCTCCCTGCACGTTGGTCGATGCACCCGTGCGGGTCTCGCTAAAAGTATCATCTATCTGCACCGTTACTTCTTCAGAGATCGCTGCCCCGACGACGAAATCAACTGTGGCTGTCGTGCCGAGATTAATGCGGATATTCTCTCTGGTCTGTTCGGTGAACCCGGGTCCGCTGGCCTTGACCGTGTACGGGCCGCCTGGACGGATCAGTGGCAATGTGAAGATCCCATCAGCATTCGTCTGGGTCGAATAACGGGTCCCGGTCGGAACATGTTCCGCGTCAACGGTCACCCCCGCAACAGGTTGGCCCTGTTTGTCGGTGACGCGTCCCGTCATGGTGGACGTCGTGATCTGGGCCGTTCCTGTGGCCGCCAATGCGGCGGCGAAGATGGCCGAGAACACGAACGTAAAAATTTTTGAATATTTACTCATTTAATTAGCTCCGTTTACTACGTGCAAGACCCTTAGGTCGAACCTTGGACCTTTCTTCAGATAGGTCGCCTATCCGAAATGTCCCCGATCTGTAAGTGCGCGGCACTTGGGCCGCTCTTTAAATTTCTTCCCCCGAGTCTCGAATATTTTGGATTTTTTTTCGCTTTTTTGGATTTACCGCGGTCCATTCTTGCTGTCCAAAATACCGGCCCAAATGGGCGATATTTTGGCATCGGATTTCAAGCCTTGTGTTTGCAATGCTTTCGCCTGCAAACCCTAAAGCTATTTCGAATGTCCCGTAAAAAGGCGCGAAAAGAACTCTCTGGACACCTATTTAACCACGCAATTCAAGTTCCGCAAACCGCCTAGGGCCGCCCTCTGTAAATTCTGAAGAATACGTATGGCAGATTACAATAGTGTTAAATTTGAGAACATTTTTTCACAGTGTTCCAACGGGTACAGACACGGGTTCACTGTTCAGCGATTCTTTTAGGACGAGAGCGGTTTACGCAGCTCGACATGGCACACATAAGCCGTTTGTTTTCAGCCGCTTAGTGCCGCTTGGCACGTAACGCCGGAGAGGGGCGATTGAAACTTGACTTTTTTGTAAGATTGCAGTAAGTTTATCAGTCGCTTTGATGAGGACTTGTTTGAAAGGCGAACTTGCCTTACTTTGTTAAGGGCGACGAAAAAGGGGGACATAATATCAATGGCACAAATCGAATACGCGACGGCCTCGTACAAGACGCCGTTACATCATCGGATACTGGCGAATATGCCTGTTTTGGCAAGCTGGGTTGACAAAGAAAGCGGCGAAACGATCAAGGTAGAAGGAACAACGGAAAACATTGGTGAATCGAGCGCTCTGGTAAATCTGGAAACGCTTCCTCCGGTAGGAAGCGAGGTGAAATTGCGGATCCTTGAAGAGAACAAGACCGTGATCGAAGTTGCAGCACAGGTAATTCGCGTGGAGCGTGACCCAAGCAAGCCGCTGGCGGCCCTTTCAATTCTGGATAACATCAAGAAATGGAAGAATACCGCAATGACGGCGGCACAACAGTGGGTCACACGGCATTGGCAATTGAACTACGAAGAGGAATGGGTAAACTAGGCCCGGGCCTTTCGTTGCGTTAATACAGAGAGGGCCGTCCCAGACAAGGGCGGCCTTTTCAATTTGGCCGGTTGCCGCGGCGCAGCCAACGATAGACCTCCTTTCGGCATCATTTTAATTGATGAAAAAGCTTGTCCTGGTTATCCTGCTGGCCGCCGCCTCGGGCATCGCGCAGGAGAAACCGATCGCCCAAACGGAATATGTAAAGATGCTGTACGGCATCAAGGGAGCCGCCTCGGTCCAGCCGATCGTGGACGCACTCCGGCGCCGCGGGATCAGTTTTCCGGTGACCGACGGCGTTCGAGGGCTGACGCGGTCAAAAAGCGGTAACAACGATGATCTGAAACGGGCACTTGAAGAAGCAGAACGGCGAAGGCAGGACCCGGGATCTACAAAACTACCCGCCCCGGCGGATTCTGCCG
>JADLDC010000373.1 GCA_020846885.1 Acidobacteriota bacterium
ACCTGACACAGGCGATAAAGATGAACCCAAAATATACGGGAGCGTATTTGATGCGCGGCGCCATCTATTTCGATACAAAACGATACGACCTTGCAAAAACGGATCTGACAAAGGTCATCGAGCTTTCGCCGGGAAACAAGCTCGCAACGGACACGCTGGCAAGAATTACGTTGCTTGCAACGCCTTAACGTTAATTGAAAGAGTGTTTCTGAAAAGACTAAAAGTCTGAGGTATCAACGCATTTTAGAACGCGGATAAAGCGGATTTGAGCGGATTTTTACGGATCTATCCGTTTTGATCCGCTCAATTCGCCTGATCCGCGTTCAAATTGCCTCTATTTTGGAGTAGGTTAAAAGTTTTCAGACATCCCCTTTTCATACTGCACAGGCATGGCAGGTTAAATTTACGCAGCCTGCTTTTCCCGCATCTGCAACTGCTTTTCAAGCTAAGGCGCAATCCAAGTTTACTCTAACGCTCGTTCGTCTCGACTTCCTCCCATATTTTATGCCCATGCGTTTCCTTTAAGAATATCGAGCCGATCACAAAAGTAATTCCCGCCACGATCATCGGATAATAAAGCCCGGCGTAGATGTTGCCGGTTTCGGCGATGATGGAGACGCCGATCAGCGGAAGCAGGCCGCCGAAGACGCCGTTGCCGATGTGATAGGGAAGCGAAAGGGCCGTGTAGCGGATCTTGGCCGGAAACGCTTCGACAAGATATGCGGCGATCGGGCCATAGACCATCGTTACCCAAACGACTTGAACGAAAACGAGCAAGATCAATTTCCAGGCGGTCGGATTGGAAATAAAATCTCCGAACGACGAATATGTAAGGACCTTTGGTGCGGGAACAAGGGTGCCGTCCGCTGCCCTTGACATCGGCGTCAGTGACTTTTCGCCTGTCGCCGGATTGGTCTTTGATGTTGCCGTTTCAACATTCGAACCGGCCGCGGCCTGCATCGAATGATAGATCGGAATATATGTTAGAACTGCCAGCAGGCAGCCGGCCATAATGATCTTCTTTCTGCCGATACGGTCGCTCAGGGCGCCGAAAACAACAAACAGCGGCATGCCGAGAAGCAGCGCGACGGCAATAACATAGTTCGAGGCCGTTGCGTCCACATTCAATATCTTTTGCAGATAAAACAGAGCGTAAAACTGGCCGGTGTACCAAACAACGCCCTGGCCGGCGGTCGCGCCGAACAGCGATATGAGGACGATCTTAAGATTTTCCCATTTCGTAAATGCCTCGATCAGCGGATTCGCTGAGGTCATTCCGGTGCTTTTGATCTGGCTAAAGATCGGCGATTCTTTCATCTTCAGCCGAATATAAAGCGAGATGCCGACGAGAAATATCGAGATCAGAAACGGCACACGCCAACCGCTTATCGCGCCTGTTTTTCCCGCAAACTGTTCAGCGGACATCATATTCTGGACGATCAAAATGACCGCAAGCGAAACGAAAAGCCCAAGCGTTGCCGTTATCTGGATAAACGACGTATAAAACCCGCGCTTTTCATCCGGAACATGCTCGGCAACATAGACCGCAGCACCGCCGTACTCACCGCCGAGTGCCAAACCTTGCAGAATGCGAATGACAAGAAGCGCGATCGGCGCGGCAATTCCGATCTGTGAATATGTCGGCAGAAATCCGATGACCGCGGTCGCTCCGCCCATTATCAGAAGCGTCACGAGAAACGCGTATTTTCGCCCGACAAGGTCGCCGATCCGCCCAAAGAACAAAGCCCCGAACGGCCGCACGACAAAGCCGACGGCAAATGTAGCCAGGTAAGCGATGTAGGCAAAAGTGTCATTGCCCGGAGGATAAAACAGCGGTGCGATTATCCCGGCAAGGCTGCCGAAGATGTAAAAATCGTACCATTCGATCATCGTCCCGACCGACGACGCCCCGATCACCTGCCAGATCTTTGCCTTTGAAACCTGATCGTTATAGAACGCTCCGAGGTCGTTAGTGTTTTCTGCCATTGTTTTGATTCTGTGCCGTTCCGGCCGTGGGTGAAGCAGGCCGAAACAATTGGAATAAGCTGGAACTGGTTCAAAAAATTTGTGTTATTAAAACAGTTTAGGTTATTAGTTTCAACCATTGACCGCCGAATGCAGAGTTCGCACTCCATTGTGCTATCGTAACTTCGGGGTGATCTTCATCACGGAAAGCATTATAAAAGCACCGCCGGAGCGGGTCTTTGCGTTCCACGAACTGCCCGACGCTCTTGAAAGATTGATCCCTCCGTGGGAAAAGGCAAAGGTCATTCAAAAGGCCGACATATCGCAGTTAGGCTCTCGGGCGATCATCGAAACGAGTATCTTCGGCATCTTTAGCGTCCGGTGGGTTGCCGAGCATACTGCTTATGATCCACCTACATCGTTCGAAGATGTTCAGATCAACGGCCCGTTTCGATCCTGGCGGCATCGACACATTGTCGAACCGCATGGCGAAGGCTCTGTGCTTCGCGATGAGATCGCGTACGAAATGCCTATTCCTGTCTTCGGCCCACTTGCCGCGCCGATCAGCGTCACCCCGAGACTGGAGAAACTGTTTGAATATCGTCACCAAGTGACGAGAGCCTGGTGCGAGCTTTGAAAAGCTCAACGAACGCTCGGGCCGCTAATATTTATAATAAATTATGATCACACACATTGTTTGCTGGAAATACAAGCCTGGTACGACCGATGGCCAGCGGGCCGCGCATATCGCTTCGCTTCGTGCGCTGCCGTCGTTGATCCCTGACATCGAGAGCTTTCTGGTCGGTGCCGACGTTCTGCACCTCGACCGGTCTTTCGATACCGGCCTGGTAGCCGTTTATCGTGATCTGGAAACCTTGGACGCATATATGGTTCATCCTGAACATCAAAAGGTCGTCGCGATCGGACGCGAAATAGCTCAACAAGTGGTATCGGTGGACTTTGAAGGTGCTGGATAACAGATAGTTCAGGGCGCGAACGTCAGCATTACCTTTCGGCTGTCGGGGAACAAACCTGACATTCGGGCCCTGAACCATAAATTGGATGAAAAAGGTGATCAAAAAGGTACTACTTATTATTCTGGCCGTGCTGATCGCCATTCAGGCCCCGTTCATCTATCGGCGATACAAGATCGGCCAACTCGCCGAGAAGGTCAACGAGTTGAACCGTGCTCGAGTTCCCGCGGCAAATGACCAGTTCAAAGAATACAAAGGCATAATCCACGCCCACACAAACCTCGGCGGACACAGCACCGGCAGTTTTGAAGAACTCATCGCGGCCGCAAACGCGAATGATCTGGATTTTGTGATCATGACCGAACATTGGTCGGACACGATCGATACCGCCGGGCTGACGCTGAATGCCGTTTACGGCAAAACGCTCTTTATAGGCGGGAACGAGATCGACACCGCGGATTCTGATAGATTTTTGATGATCCCGGGAAGCGGCGATGCGGCCGGTTTGAGAAAAATGCCGACACCGGCCGTCCTCGATAAACTCCACAGCGAAAATCGCCTGGCGATCGTCACATATCCCGAAAAATTCAGATCCTGGGATTCGAACTTCGACGGCATTGAAGTTTTCAGCCTGCACACCAATGCCAAGAAGATGAACCCGTTCACCGGGGTCTTCGACGGCATTTGGTCATTTCCGGCTTATCCGGAATTGATGCTCGCAACCTATTTCAAACGGCCTGATGAAAATCTGCGAAAATTTGACGAGATCGCGGCAAAGCGTAATATCAGCCTGATCGCCGGCACCGATGCACATTCGAATATCGGGTTTCACCTGTTTGGCGACGATGCGGGAAATGATCTGCTTGGCTTAAAACTCGATCCTTATGAAAGGATCTTTCGCCTCGTGCGTCAGCATGTGCTGATAGAGAAGGACAAACCGATAACACGCGAAACGCTTATCGAAGCGCTAAGGTCAGGGCGATCATTTATTGGTTTTGATGTTCTGGGTGATACGACCGGCTTCAGATTTGGTCCGTGTGATGCTGACGCGCTTTGTGTTAACTCTCCCGCGGGATCGCGCATAGCCTTGTTAAAGGACGGACAAAAGTTGACGGAAGATGAAGGCCTCTCGCTGAAGTATGGGCCGTATGGCAAGGGCGTTTACCGCGTCGAAGTTTATCTCGACCAACTCGGCCCGCCATTTGATAAAATGCCCTGGATCATTTCGAACCCGATCTATGTCCGTTAGATCGGATCGATCCTTCAGAGCAGCGGCAACGGATCAAAGGATCTCGAAATCGTTTACGGCTCATCAAAGACGAAGGCCTAGAAGGTGAGAAGTCTGATGATCGGGTGGTCAGACCGCCTGAGCGGCCGGCCTTCGAACTCGGCGGCTTGCATGGCTCCGATACCGGCGGATGTAAGGAATATATCATCGGCCTCCTGTAAAGCTTCTATGCCTGCTTCGACCTCTTCGCACGCAAGGTTTTCAAGAATATACTCGCGCGTAGTACCTGCCAGACATCCGGTTCGCAGGCTGGGTGTGAAAAGCCGTTCATCCTTTACCCAAAACACATTGGCTACGCAGGCCGAAGCGACCTCGCCGCGTTCATTGAGCCGAATACCCTCTTCAAACCCGAGCTCTTTCGCCTTTTGCAGTGCCATCAAAGGCTCAAGATAATTGCACGACTTGATACCGGCAAGCGGAGAAGTTGAGTTAACCCGATGCGGCGAGATAGTAAGCCCTGGTTTAGCCGGCCGTTGACGTGACCGGCCGGTCAGTATAGAAAGTGAAACTTCCCGCTCAACTTCTTCACCCCAGAGTTCGGCCGGTGACTCGTCAAAAAACGACACCCGAACGCGTCCAGTTTTCAATTCCGCCGCCGCTGCTCCGTGGACGGCGTCGCTGATCTCTGCTTCGGTGTAACGTGAAAGATCGATCCCAAGGCGAGCGGCATTCTTCGTCAGCCGCTTCCAGTGCTTTTCCCATAAGAAGGGCTTCGAGTCACGAACCGCAATGGTGGTGAAAATCCCTTTGCCGTACAGCAGTATTTTGGAAGTACTAGATCGCGACATTAGGAGAGTTTGATCTCAGTTAGATGTTCCTCCTCATTGGACTTGCCAGCCTTCATCGTCTTCAGCAGGAAAACCAGGAATACGAGGGTCGGAAGGAAGTGGATCGTCGCGAATATCACTACAGAAAATAGCCCATTTGCGTTGACCGTTCTCTTAAAGTCACTCGGTCTGTCAGTGTCCCTGGCCGTCACCCAATCCACGATCATCAAGGTGCTGACAATCAAATTGAAGGCTAGCAAGACGCCATAAATCGACTTCACCCACATTCTCCGCAGATCAATCAATAGGACCGCCATCAACGGAAAGTAGAGTCCGAAGAATTCAACGACAAAGAAAAGAAAGCTCCAGATGAAATTGACGTGACCGCCGCCCGTGAGAAGCAACGTCCAAAACCCGTACACAACGGCATATACTGATCCGATCAGGCCAGCGATCACTCTTTGGCGTACCTTTGACCCAGAGATCATACAACCGGGATCGTCATCTCTTCGCCCTCGTGCGCGCCGATCCGCCCTTTTTTATCGTGGCAAAACTCCGTCACAAGCTCGCTGACGAGGTCGCTTTTTTCTTCAGCGGGCACGTGGCCGCAATTCTTTAATATCACAAACCGCGCATGCAGGATCGAATCATATAATTTGTAGCCATTGTGGATGCCGATGACCGTGTCCTGCTCACCCCAGATGACAAGTGTCGGCTGGTTGATCAGATGAGCGTCCCTTTCTATGCGGTTGGCGCTCCAGGCACGCGATGTTGCGAGGACCGAATGGTGGCCGTCGGCGGCGGCTAGCGGCCGCAGGACGTTTGATATACGCTCACTGGTTATGAGTTCGTGGTTAGGTTTTGCGAGCGAGCCGCGCATTCGATGACGCATCATCATTCGCGAATCGACAAGAAACGGCGTGATCGCCTCGCCAACGCCGGGTATCGAGGCAAGCCGCAGGATCGGATGGCTGAGTGCCTCATCATTGATCACCGCATCGAGCAAAACAAGCTTTTCGACATATTCGGGGTAATCGAGCGCGA
The DNA here is from genome assembly GCA_020846885.1 of Acidobacteriota bacterium. Lineage (GTDB taxonomy): Bacteria > Acidobacteriota > Blastocatellia > Pyrinomonadales > Pyrinomonadaceae > OLB17. The sequence continues at coordinate 6,039 of JADLDC010000373.1, forward strand.
TCGTCATCGCAACCGCTCCGCCGTAACTGCTGCCGACCAGCGTCGCCCGGCCGATGCCGAGCGTGTTCATGAAACGTGTGATAATTCGGGCGTGCGACGGAATCGTATAATCAAACCACCGCGGCTTTTCAGAATAGCCGAATCCGACAAGATCGACCGCAACGACGTGAAATCCCGCATCCGCCAGCATCGGCGCGACCTTGTGCCAGACGAAGACCGATGCCGTAAAACCGTGAAGCAGGACAATGGTCGGTGCCGTGTGGTCGCCGAATTCCTGATAATGCAGCCGGGCTCCTTCGACATTAACAAAATGTGAATGTTCGGAAAGCGGAACTTTTCCGGCGACATTTTCCCAATCTACCGTCCTTGCCCGCGTAAGCATTTTCACCGCAACCGCGGCCCCAAGCCCACCGGCTATTGCCAATGCGATATCCCTTTTCCTCATACTTCTGATTTACCGCCCAAATGGAACATGATCCTTTTGATTCTATCCGAAAACAACTTTCGGCTGAACAATTTTTTCAGATGATATGTATTCGCCGATCGCGATCAATTCGCCTTGCTCGTCGAGCATACGCACGGCCTCACCGTTTTCGAGCGCTTCGTCCGTCCGAGTTGAAAGCCCGTTCCTGGTTTTAGCTGTACGGTCACTTGTGAGTACAAATTCGCGCAAATGTGCGGCGGCCTCACTCATCGGGATGATCGAGGACGAAGGATCAAGCAGGGATCCCAAAGCTTCTATCGTCACCGCCTGAGAGATCTCAAACCGGCCCGCCCGCGTGCGTCGGAGTTCAGATAGATGGGCACCAACGCCAACAGATCGGCCGATATCTTCCGCAAGGGCCCGAATGTACGTCCCCGCCGAACAAGCCACACGGATGCGAACGGTGCAGGCAGGAGGCTGATCGAGCGCGAGCAATTCGAGTTCGCGGACCGTAACCGGCACGGCCTTGCGCTCGATCATTTGACCCTTTCGCGCAAGCTCATAAAGCCTTTTCCCTTCGATCTTCTTTGCGGAATACATCGGCGGGACCTGCATAAGATCACCTCGAAAGCGCGCCAGAAGATCTTTCCAATCAGCTTCGCGAACACGCCGCGCGAGTTTGTCGTCCGGCAATCCATGATCGACCGTCGGCTTTCCGGTAAGGTCGCCCGTATCGGTCTCAAAGCCAAACCGGATAACCGCTTCGTACTCCTTTTCGTCCTTGTCCAGAAACTGCGCAAGCCGTGTCGCCTGGCCGATAAGTACGACCATCACGCCGGTGGCAAACGGATCGAGCGTACCTGTATGGCCGACGCGTTTTGTCTTGAGGATCCGGCGGATGCGTGCCACCACATCGTGCGAGGTCAGCCCTTTTGGTTTGTCGATGATCAGCAGGCCATTCACATCTTGATTCTAACCATTCTGTGCCGGTTTTCGCGATTCGTCTTCTGATGTAATACTCAAACTTATGTGGCGAAAGCGGATAGAGCTTGACCAGGACCGGAAGCGGTTCATCAAAGATGCAGAACGCTCACGTGAGCGAACTATGAACCGCGCTGTAAAGCTGCTTGCCGCAAAACCGCGGCCGATAGAAGAGCTGCGTGAGCGTCTGCTGGAGAAAAACTGGACCGACGAAATGATCGTGGCCGCCGTGATAGAAAAGCTAAAAGAGTACGGATATCTTGACGATGAAAAATACGCGGGCGACCTTGCTCTTTCAAAACTTCGTCAAAAGCCTCAGGGCCGAAGACGTTTGAAGCAATCGCTTTCGCAAAAGAAACTGAGCCGGGAGAATGTTGAGACCGCGGTCGAGGCCGCATTTGAACAGATCCCCGAATCCGGCTTGATAGATACTGCCATTGAGAAATGGATCAGGCTGAAAGGCAAGCCGCAAGACCGCGAGGACTTGAAAAGATTCTACCAGC
>JADLDC010000374.1 GCA_020846885.1 Acidobacteriota bacterium
CCGAAAGGCGGACGATCCGGCGTTTCATCAGCGAATTGTGCAGTATCTCGTATTCGCTGTCGAAAAGTGCCTGGGCATTTTCGCTTTTCTCGATCGGGATGGTCGCTCCCCAGACAAGCGTCTTGTCCTCGTTCTTTGACGTAGAGAAAGAATCACGAAATCCTTCGATGGCGTCGGCGTGGGTGAACACGACGTAAACCGGGAACCTGACCTTGAGCCGCTGCATCGAATCGTCCAGCCGAGCTCTGAGCACCTTGGCAAGCTCCTCGGTCTCACGCTCGTCGGCTTTTAGGATCGTCTCGGTATTTACGACGAGCAGAAAGCCGTCGATCGGCCGATTTCCGCGATATTTCTTGATCGTCTCAAGCAGCGATGCCCACTCGTCCGCATCGACGCCTTCTGTCTGATAGCGGCCGGCGGTATCGACAAAGACCGCGTCACTTGTAACCCGCCAATCGACGCTGCCCGTCGGCCGGATGAATTTCTGTTCCGATTGCCGCTGGCTTGGCAGCGTTTGAAAATTGAGATTCGAGCTCAGGACGAGTGAGCTCTTTCCGGAATGCGGCCCGCCCGCGACAAGGTACCAGGGCAGTGAATATATCGCATCGCGGCCGGTCAGGCCGAGGTTCGAGGTTTTCAGGAACTGAACCGTTTCTTCTGTACCGCTGGTCAGCGAAGTAAACGTTCCGACAGGGGCCGCCGCGGCGGCAGGTTGTGCCGGAGCGGCGCCGGCCGCGGCCTGTTCAGCCTCTTTTGCCGCCGCCTCTTTCTTGGCCTTTTTCTTCTCACGCCGCGACGCGACAAACATCATCACGAGCGAGAATGGCAGGGTCAGGAGCACAAGAGCGATAATAATGATCTTGTACTGATTGCTGACCATGTTCGGCGGCAGCAGCCAAACCACCAATCCGACGATCCCGTAGAATGACATCATTCCGCCGAGGCCGAACGCATACTTCAGTTGGTTCAAATGCCAGTTCATAATTACCGCTAGATCGTCAGCTTATTTACCACGTCCTGGATGAACGAATACGAAAGAATGAACATTCCCAAATAAATGATCACCGCCAAACCCAAAAGGGCGAGAGCACTTACCTTTGCCCACGTCGGCATTCCGCGGCGTTCGATCGGCTCCGGCTGGTCGTTCGCCAGCCAATGCGGCGAAAGCTCGACCGGTTTTATCCGGCCCGCCTTGACCAGAGCGTTCGCCGTCGTCTGCATTATCGACAAAAGCTTGTCGTGTTCATAGATCGCGTATCGGCCCTTGAAACCGAGAAGCATGCAGAAATAGTAGATCTCGACCGCATCGACCGTCGTATCTATCTGTTTCAGCATTGCCTCAAGCTTGTCGAAATACTTGTTTCCGGCCAACTGTTCACCGAAATATTCGAGCTGCAGAGGATTCTTTTCCCATTCATTCTTGAGCGGAAAATTGTTTGTCAGTACGGTTTCATCCACGAACGACGCCAAGGCAAATTTTGAGACCTGTACTATTTTATGGTTGAACCGATATCGCTCGGCACGCTTTTCAAAGTCTTCGAGCATTCCGGCGATCTTTGGCCTGAGGTCATTCGAAGGCGCGACAATTCCTGCCTTCAACCGCAGGATCAGGTCGAAGATCGGCCCCGCAAAGGTTACAAGATCATTTTTTGAAGCGGCTTCGCTCATACTACTTACCCTCGATCGGCGTTTCAGGCGATCTTGATCATCGGCCTTCCTGTCGCGCGGTCGCAAATTTTACGGTTTGACCGCATACATCTCCAACTTCTCGTCCGGAATATCGTTCGGTACATATACAGAAACGACCTTTGACCCATTAATTCCATTCCAGTACGGCCCGATCGTATCGAGTTTGAAATACTTGAACCCGACGCGTGTCGGTATCGGGGCCGGCGGCGGACTGGCCAGCGTAAGGACCACGCCGGGCAAAGCCGAGCCAATGACCGAATCGATCACATCGCGCGACGCTATCTTTACAACGCGTGGAACGCCTTCCATAAGTTTTGCCTCGGGCATCTGCGCCCGCACCGCCAAATAGAACTCGGCCTCCTTGAGCAAGCGTTCGTCGTCGATGCGGCCGACATAAAGCGTATCACGCGTTTTTTCAAGCGGTATCGGTACGCAGCGGCTCGGGATAACCGTCTCAAGCAGATCTTTCAACTGTGTAGAAAGGCTGTAAAACGTGAAATAGAGATCGTCGTGATCGTATTTTACGATGTCCTTTGGATGGTCCTGGAGCGAAAAGGTCATCAATCGTCCGACCAATGCAGCCATTTCCAGATACAGCTTTTCAGGATGCAGCATCGGCGAGTGGAAATAGTGCGTCATTGTCGGAATAGACGCGTTGATCGTATTCAGCAGCCAAAAGACCGCCGTTTCGCTCGTTGTAAAATCCGCGAGCGATGCATTCGTCGATCGTCTTTGTTCGCCGAGGCTGCCGCTCTTTGTTATCAGGATCTCCACAAGCTGCCGCAGCATGTTCGCCAACCATGCCGAAGCCGAGATCTGAAGTATCGGCGGAATATACGCGTCCGACATTTTTAACTGCCCGGTCGGCGTACGCTCCAGTTCGGCTATCTTGATGGAAGTGAATCCGTCACGAAGTTCGTCGTCGAAGATGATGCGGAGGTTGCTTTTTGCGTAGGCGATCGGCTGTTCATTGGTGCCGCTCGTCTCATCCTTGACCATGGAACCTTCCTGCAGATACCGCAGGTTCCCATTGGCCGCCGCTCCGCTGGCCTGGAAATTCGCCTCGCCCATCTTTCGGGCCGGGACAGCCAGATGCACGCCGAGCCTTTCCGCCTCGACACTAAAATGATTGCCGACCGGGCGAAGGTCAGGAACGGCCTGGGCGTCCGGAACATTGACCAGCAGGCCGTCGGGCATTACGGCCCGGATGTTGGTTACCTGGAAACTTCCGTTCGCGATGGCCTCATGATTGACCCGCAGCTCGATCACCCCGTACTCGTGCTGCATTACAGACCGGATCCGCGAACTCAGCAGCTCTTCGTGGTAGTTGTCCTGCTGCTGAAAGTGGTGCGGGGTGAGAAGCATCCCCTCGTTCCATACTATTTTGCGGTATTTGCTCATAGAGAAAGGGCCAGACCCTAAATAGTAAAACTAATAGACAAAATAGTAAATTAGGCAGCCTCCGCCTTTGGCCCGGCGAGTCCCGGGTCTTTGCGGTCTGTCAGCAGCCGCAGGAAGTCGTCCGTCCATTCCGGGCCGATGCGCTCCATTGACCGATCTGTATGCGTTTCAGCAAACTCGAGCAGGCGGATGAGCAGCAGGGAAGACGGTTTTGCCGAATTCTCAGTTTTTACCAACAGGCCGAAAGCTCGGGCCGCGCTGCCGCTGATCGGCAGTTTGGCCGTGTTGTCCGGGCGCGGGGCGGCGCAATTCTCGGCCGGCGATGTTACGAGGTATTCGCGGCAGATCAGCGGCCGGTCCTCATAGATCGAGCATGATTCGTCCTCAAGAAACGGGCATGCCACTCGTTGAGCGATATATTCGGACAAAAGCGCGACGAACTCGCGGCCAAGTTCATCACTCGGCCCGGCCTTGGCTCGCTCGCTCATCGCATCGAAGCGGTTGAACCAATCGAGCTTTTCAAAATATTCGCGGCCTTCACGAAAGCGCTGCTTTATCGTAGTTCGCCGTTCGAAAGGCATCGACTCGATCAGATCGGCAAGATCGAAAACCTCGGCCTCGGAGATAAGTAGCGGCTGCCGGCAGCACGCCCCGCATGCGGCCTTGCACGAGATTGCCTTGCCTTCTTCATTCGCCCGCTCTATTCCCCGGGCCACTATTTGGTTTGTCAGCATTTGGAAAACGGGCAGCATCCGCCGCGGCTTTACCGGAGCGGCCGGGATCGTAAGGTTCAGCTCAAAGTGCTCGCCGCCGATATCGAGTTTTAAGTCGCCCGACAGCATTTCTTCCGTTTCCATATCTTTCGCGCAAGGCCGTTTTGATCCGGCTACAGCTTTAACGCCTCTGCGTTGACGCCGAAATCTTTCGGGTTTTGCGCAATCGTCCCGATGGCTAGAAAACTCAGGGCGCGGTCAAACTCGGCGGCACTGATCTTGCCGTTCTTTTCCAGGAACCAGATCGAGCGGATAGTTCGGGCGCCTTCGCCCGACTTTGTTGCAAGGTCCTGGAGCATATTGCGCATCTTCATCGCTTCGCCCGCCGAGCCCTGATCATAGGCAGCAACCATTAATAGGGCATCGTCAAAATTGTCATTACCTATTTGTATCCGAAGCTGCTCATACACACTGATAACACCTTTGGCCGCCTGCAGGACGTCGCCGCGGCTGCCGCCAAGTTTCGTGATCGCGGCTACGGCCAGGAACTGCGGCTTCAGGTTCGTTTGTTCCGCAAGCGTTCTGATCGCCGCCGCGTTCTTGCGGGCAGAGCTCAGATTGTCCGCAAGAGATGAAGATCGACCGACCTGTTTGATCTTGTTGTTTACCCGCGCGGCCTGTTCGCCGGTGAGGAACGCCCTCGGGTCGTTCAAGGCGATCTGGCGGACAAAGGCCGAACCGTTGCGTTCCGCGGCCGCTGTTTCGCTTGTGTCCGCACTTGGGGCCGTCGTCTCAACCTCGGACGATCGTGATGATGTTGCAACTGGGCCATCAGTCGAAGAGGCGTTCGAACCGCCCGGTGTTGCCGACTTTCGCGGCCGCGGCTCATCTTCATCCTCCTTATCGGGTGTCGGATCGCTATCATCGGAGTAGTATCGATCGTCCCCGTTCGAGGCCGCGATCTGCTGCTGGCCTCCGCTCAATAGAACGACCGCCCCTACGACCACTGCCAGAACGAAAAGCCCGATCAGCGGGGCGATAAAAAAGAGTGCCGTCGGAATACCGCCGGGGGATGCTTCCGCTCCAACCGCGCCAATAGCGGGAGTTTGCGGAGCGGCCGCCGCAAATTGTCCCGACGGATCCGCAGCGGACGATTCCGGAAGTTCGGGTGCCGTCGGAGCGTCAGGCCCCGCAGCGGATCCGGCATCTTCTTCGTCGGCTTCGAGCGCAGCGGTCATGACCACCGCGCCGCCCAGATCTAAAACGTCTTCGTTTTTCAGTTCGACCTGATCCGTCAATTTCTTGCCGTTCAACGTGGTCCCGTTGCTTGATCCCGGATCAGAGACGGCGAATTTGCCGTCTTTCTCTTCGATCCGCAAATGTTCACGCGAAAGCCGGCTGTCCAGGATCGTAAGGCCGCATTCGGAATGGCGTCCAACTAAAAATGGCGTACGTTCTACCTCGATGCGCTGTTCATCGCCTTTTTCGTCAATGAATACAAGCAAAAGCTTGGGCATAGGCAGATAGTTTGCGGTTACTTCGAATAGGTCGACAGCGGCTGGAGCTTGAGCCCAAAATCCTGGGGATTCTCGCCGATTATGGCCGCCGCGAAAAACTTCGGAACATATTTGAAGTTCTCAGCCTGAAATTGCTTAGACAGCTTGTCGCCATTTGCGATGAGCGTCCAAAAATCGCGCGGCAAGCCGGAATTTGATTCAAGGGCCTTGACCAGGTTTGAACTCAGCCCTCCTTCGCCGCTGTTGTAACTGCCGATCGCAAGCGGAACGCCCGCGGGCCCGGTTCCGTAGCGTCCCGTCAGGGCTTTCATGTATGACGCGGCCGCCCGAGCCGCCGGTTCGGGCTGACAGCGAATATCCGGGTTGGTGTCGCTTGCACCTTTTAATACGCCGTCGCTTGGCTCAAAATGGAGTTTTGCGGTGGCATACGTGAATTGGAACATACCCAACGGGCCGGTCGGGCTTTGCAGGCAAACGCAATGCTCAGATTCGATCATGGCCAAATAAAGCCCGATCCGCGGGTCGGTGCCTTTTTCGTTGAAGGCCTTGACAATGAACGGGGCGTTCTTGCTCGCCCGTTCGTAGGTCGCCTGGAGGTTGTCCCCAAACCTGCATCCGCCAAGGGGCTTTACATTTATTCGCTTCGCATAGGCGTCGGTAAAAGCTTTGATCTTGTCCAACGCGGCCGGAGGTATTGGATCACTGCTGTTGTTTCCAATGATCTGAGCGATCTTCATCGCGTTGACGCTTAGATATTGACGTTTCTCAGCGTCCGAAAGTTGTAGGTATGTGCGTCCTTTCAAAAGGTCAGGCGGCGGAGCGGCGCCGTTAGTTTGGGCGGGGCTGCCGTTCGGGACCGGGCCGGCATCAACATCCGCATTCCGTGTCGTCGAGCCCGACTTTGGTGTCGGGCTTGGCTTGGTATCCTTTACCGGCCTGTCTTCGTCGGCATCATAATCCTCATTGGTGCTCTGAACGACCTCGGTCCTGCTTTTTCCGAGCACAGTGTAGCCGATAACGACAGCCGACAAGCTAACGATAAGTATCGCGCCCGCGATAAGTGCAACCGGCAGCACGCTAATTCCCGCCGGGCCTGAGGATATAGGTTGGGCCGCCGCGGACTGAGCTGGGGCATATGCCGTCGGGGCCGGTTTCGCTTCGGCTTTTTCGGCGATCCAGACATGCAGGTTCGTCTGGTGACCGATCCGGACGGTGTCGCCGTTCCGGAGAGGTGTCCCAGCAGGGGCCGCACGCTCGCCGTTGACGAATGTTCCGTTCGATGAATTTTCATCCACGATCCAAACGCGGTCGCCCTCTCGGTAAACGGTCGCATGGAGTCTTGACAGGCCGTCATCGGCAAAACGGTACACAGCCTCGCTCCCGCGGCCGAACGTCGTCCTTCCGTCGTCAATGCGTATCTCACGCGAGCCTTCCGGCGTTGGATATGTGAGCGTTACCTCAAGCATTTGTCAGGTTCTTTAACGCAGAGACACAGGGACGCAGAGAGATCGAGACACCCCATTAAACGAATTTGCTTTAGTAAAAGCGACATGATCACGTTGCGACTCAAATTCTTTTTCTCAGCGTCTCTAGCGTCTCTGCGTTAAAATATTGTCTACGGATACAATCCTGATATCGGTTTATCGCGTTTCAGCCCAAACTTCAATGGATTTTGCGCAACTATGCCGGCGGCGAAGAATCTGATCAGCTGCTCGCGTTCGGGCGCCGTTCGGATCGAATTCCACACATCTGACCGGTCTTTTGGCAGTGTTGCTTTCCAAGCGACGGCGTCGGCGGTCGATCTCCCAAACGCGACGGCACTATAGACCGGGTCGCCATCGAAAACACCGTACACGAGCGCTTTCATATAAAGTGCCGCGGCCTTTGCCGCACAGTTCTGGCTCGCCTCCGATATCGGCTGGCCGCCGCATAGGCCGTCATATGCGTTTGCCTTGACAAAGTCTGCGTTCATCCGCCACAGGCCTTCTTCAGCCCCCTGTTTTTGCGGGTCGAATTTGGTTCTGCTCATCGCGAGCATGTAACCGAGCGCGGGATCAAGATTCTGTTCTTTTACGAAAGCAACATTGATCGCGTCGCGGTAACGTGCCGCCCGGTCATAGTAGCCCTCCTGGGCGTATTCCGCCGCTTTTTTCTGTACTTCCTGCAGAAACTGCTTATTGGAGACATTGTATCGGTTATTGCCTGAGAACCGCTTTACCAGATCGTTTGTCATTTCCTGGATCTGAATGATCGAGATCTCTTTGCCTTTTACCTCGGTACTGTCCGGCGTTTGCTGTGGCGGCTGTTCGGATTCTTGCCTTTCATCGGGCTTTTCAACCTTTCGGGTCTCCATTGCAAGGAGCACGCCGCCCTGCGGCACCTGGCTGCCGTCATCGGCCACCAGTACGATGCCCAGGGTATGGTCAAAGCCGTCCGCAAGATCGGGATGTTCTTTCGGGTCAAGGGTCGCGGTGTATGGTTCGGAGTCCGAGCTTGCAAACTCCTGGCCGTCGAGGGTAAATATGGCCTTCGTCACGCATTCGGTCTTATCGCTGTCCACCTCGATCTGCGTGGGCTGGTAAATGGTTTCGCCCGGCTCTGGTTTGAGGATCTTGGCCGTCGCGGTGCAGCCGGATGATACGCTCCGGTAATAGATAGTGCCTGTCACGCCGACGACAACGATCGCGATCAGAACTGCTCCGCCCGCGATCATCAGCATGGTACGCGAGCCTGAGGACGTCGGCGCGGCGGCCGTCATTCCGGGAACTTGCCTAACTGCATCACCCACCGGCGGCACGGCGACCGATGCGGACGCTTCCTCTTTCTCTTCCTCGTCCTCTGCCGGCCCTTCAAATGCTATTGAGCTTGAACCGCCAAGCGTAATCTGGTCACCAGGTTTAAGATATGTTTCGCCCGAGACCTTAACGCCATTCACCGCCGTTCCATTGCTGCTGTTCAGATCTATCAGGCAGAACTCGCCATCGCGAAATTCTATCTCGGCATGGTAGCGGGAGACATTCGAATCGTTTGGGAACGCAACGTCATTGTCAGCCGTGCGCCCAAGTGTCGTCACGCCTTCTTTCGGCGTTACCTCGCCGCCCTCAAATTTTAGCCTCACATCGGGCATACACGGTCAGAAAAAGTGCCAAACTGGTGCGCTTTCCATCATAACGCCGAAGGTGGAAAGCCGCTACCGTCTGAATTTAGACGGCCCAACAGGCGTCATTTTGCATCTGCATTCTATCGTACTGGATGCCTGGTGCGGTCGGGGCGTTATCTAAAAAATGCTGCTGCCTGAGGAGCTTGAGAAGAACACAATATATATGACAAGAAGAACGATCACGACGAGGACCGCTCCCACGACCAGAAGCACGGCCAAAAATGGAAGTGGCGAACTGCTTTTGGCAGGAGCCGTGGATGGCAGGCTTTCCGGCACAGGCTCGTCCGGTATCAACTGCATTAGGTCGGGCTGGGGCTCAACGGCTGAGGCCTCGCTAATTGCGGGCGCTGGCGTAGCAGAAGCAGGAGGTGCCGGCTGTTGCGCCGGTTGCTGGGGCGCTTCGGGCTCCGCTCCAGACTGTTTTACGTATCCTTGCGGTAGATATCCGCTGGACTGCTGGAACTTCGGCTTTGGCATTTGCCACTTGCCGGACGGTGCCTGCGGCTCGGTTGGCGCCGCCGGGGCATTTGGCTCAGTTGTGTGCTCGTCAATGTAAGGCTGCTCAGTTGGAACGCTTGCTGCCGCCGCTGCCGTGCCGCCTTCTCCAGCGGCCTTTTCATCGTCACTCATAAAATCACTCCTTCAGAGCCCCCGATCTTGTACAAGTAACGCCGCAAAATTCGCGTCCGTAGTCGATTTACCGGAATCGAAAGAAAAAAGCCTATTGCGATTTGATCGAAAAAGCAAGAAAAAATTTGCCTTGGCCTTACCGCTGCAGGTCAAGAACGTCCGAACGCGTAATGATCCCGGTGATCCGCTTGAAATCTTCGATCAGCACAGCCGGCTGTTTCTGCAGCCGCCGCTTGATCTCTCCAAGGTTCGCATCCACTTCCAGAACAGGAAAACTTTCATCCATAACGACGGAAACGGGCGACTCTAATAGATCGCGGTTTTGCAGTAATTTTGCCAAAACACGGCTTTCGCGGAGGCTTCCGACCGAATGATGATCCTCCAAGACAGGAAGCTGTGTCACGCCGCTTTCGTTCATTTTCTCGAGCGCTGCCGCGACCGTATCGGTCGGAGCGACAAAGATGATTTCGCCCGGAGCTCCTGAATCCTTGGTCTCCATGATCAAGGCGGCCGAGATGCGCTGCGGTTCAAGCAGCAGTTTTTCCTTCATCCATTCATCCGAATGGAACTTGGTCAAGTAGTGCTCGCCGGTGTCGCAGACGGTAAAAACGACGATCGCATCCTCATCCAGGTCCTTTGCGACCTTCAACGCGCCGGCGAATATCGTCCCGGTCGATCCGCCGCAGAATATGCCTTCGCGGCGCGAAAGCTGGCGGGCCATCTCGAACGATTCGCGGTCGGTAATGTTGATTATCTCGTCGATTATGTTCAGGTCTGCGTTGCCCGTGGGCAATGACTGGCCAATACCTTCGACCAGATAAGGCGTTGCTTCGGGAACGCGGCCTGATTCTTTATACGGTTTAAAGATCGAACCGTATGGATCGGCCCCGATGACCTTTATGTTCGGGTTCATCTCCTTAAGATATCGCCCGGTTCCGCTAATCGTTCCGCCCGTGCCGATGCTTGCGACAAAATGCGTAATCTTGCCCTCGGTGTCCTCCCAGATCTCTGGCCCCGTCGTTCGGTAATGGGCCGCCGGATTCGCCGGATGATTGTACTGGTCAGGATAAAATGAATTTGGCGTTTCTTCGGAAATGCGTTTCGCGGTCGCCACGTAATGGTCGGGCGTTCCCGGTTTTGCCGCCGCCGGGCAAACAACAATATCTGCCCCAAGCGCTTTCAGATAGCGGTTCTTTTCGACGGAAACCTTATCCGTCAAAATGAAAATACATTTGTACCCGCGAACCGCCGCAACCAAGGCCAGGCCGATACCAGTATTGCCGCTTGTGGCCTCGATGATAGTGCCGCCTTTTTTGAGGACGCCTTTCTCCTCTGCCCAGGTTATCATCGAGATGCCGATCCGGTCTTTTACGGAATAACCAGGGTTCAGGCTTTCCATTTTTGCAAAGACCTGCGCTTTTATCTTTTGCTGTTTTGTGATGTTGTTGATCCTGACAAGCGGCGTTTTGCCGATCAGGGCGAGAATGTCGTCGTAGAATTTCATGCCGATCAATCGTCTTTTCCGTCAGCAGACGGACCTGCCTAACTACCTAATAATCTTAACCCATTGCGACGGATGGGCAAAAGCCGACCGCTTTCAGGGCCGGCCGCCCGGCAGAAGCTTCCGGCGCAGAAGCAGTGCCGGATCAAGCTTTGCCGCCAGCGCGAAATGCTTCTCGGCCAGATCCCGCATTCCGACATTGCTAAGCCTGGAAGCCAGCATCCAGTGGAAACGCGCGTCCTTCGGCGTCAGTTGGTCGGCCCGTTTCTCATAGTCGGATGCCGCATCCGAATTACCGTTTGCCCGGGCCGCACCAGCAAGGAAATTGCACGACAGCGCCAGTCGCGGATTGCCGTCCAGCGCCTGTTGCCATTCCTTCACCGCCGTGTCCCTTTGTCCAAGCTGCCACAGAGATTCGCCCCTTTCTTCGCGCGCCGTGATAAGGTCCGGCCGTTCAGCGAGGGCCTTGTCGAGATCCGTTAGTGCGCCGCGGTAATCCCCGAGGCGGTTCAGGACCGCGCCGCGATAATAGAGGCTCATTGCACGCTGAGTTCCGTCCTGATGGTTTGCGGCGATGTCGAGAGTCGAAACCGCCTGCGCGGCCTCGCCGGAAAGGTATTCGAACCACGCGAGTTTTGACAGGCTTTCCTTATTTACGAAAAGGCCCGCGTTCATCGCCCGTTCGAAATGATCACGCCCCTCGGCAATGTTCGCCCGGTCGTTCCGGTCAAGCCATTCACTTGGGTCAGCCTGTGCAAGGGCAAGTTCATCCGGGATATGGACCTTAGCAAATGCGATGGCCCCGGCCCGTTCGTGATAGCGGACCCAGCCGCTGTGGGCGTTCAGGCCGATCCACGCAACGGAAAAGGCCAAAAACGCCCAGCCGGATTTCTTAATGGAGTCGGCCGATCTGAGATTGAAACGATGAAATGAAACATCGCCGGGGCCGAACAACCGCAGGGTTCTAAGAAAAAGGAATGTGGTTACCCCGGCAATGCCCAATGCCATCAGCATCGGGACCAATTGATACACATCCCACACCGCAAAAAAGCTGGCACAAAACACCATCGCCGCAAGAGCTTCTTCGGGCCAGGACAACGAATAGTTTTTCTTTACCGACCTGCCGACGGCTCCGGCGGGTTTTCCGAAACCGAAATATAACGCATCGTTCGGACAAACGCTGACACAGTCCATGCACTTCATGCACCCCGGATCGACGACCATTCCGTGCTGCTTTACTTCGGCATGAACGAGCACGTTCGAAGTACACGCAGCCGTACAGTGCCCGCATCCGTTGCATGCATCGGTTACGCGAATTCGGCCCGGCGCGACCTTATCGGCCAGGCCAAAGAACCCGCCGTACGGACATGCGTATGTGCAAAAGCCTTTCGACCCCAGAAAATATACGGTCATAAAACCGCAGATGAACAGAAATGGAACTGCCACCCAAAACGGCGGGAAGGTCGCCCAGAATTCACTGGTCACGAGATGATCGGTGAATTCTGGTATCAAGGGCTGATCCGCCGGCTGCACTATCCAGCGACCGATGGTCGGCCAGACAAACATATAAAGAGCCACAATTAATGGAACGAAAACAAGCAGCCGCGACCTGAACGGCCTAGGCGTCAGGCCGATCTTTCGCATTAGCCAGGCACACAAGTCCTGCAGCGCAAGCAGATGACAGCCCCAGCCGCACACGAACCGCCCGAAGATAAGCGTTGCCAGGATCGCGAGGGCAAAGAAAATGAATCCCGCGTTGACCGCACCCGTTTGAAGCGTCTGCATTGCCTCGGAAGGTTCGATCGGCGTGACGGTTGATCCTGACAAACGCCACTGAACGAAATGGGCGATCATCAGCAGATTGAGTGTAATGAGTGCAGCCGCCCGCCAGCGGCTTGTCCGCGACGTCTTGATCTCAGTTGAACTTTCGGAAGTTCCGCCCAATACGGGAAGGCTGACCGATCGCGTCGGTTTCGTATGCTGGCTTACACAACCTTCCTTCATAAACTGATAATATCTCTAGGCCAAAATGACATTCTAAACTGGTTGACTTGCGAATTGTACATTAAGAGTGTAAAAGGTCAGATACGTTTACGGTTTTCGTTCCCAAACAATTGAATCGATCCTGACAGGATAATCAAGGCGCTGGACCATAAGATTATGAAGAAGCTACTTGTCGTCGCGTTATTGCC
>JADLDC010000375.1 GCA_020846885.1 Acidobacteriota bacterium
ACTGGTAGAAAGATCGCAATAGACAAAACTGCATTGCATCGCGGATAATGGCTGATGAACTGGCATTCGTCAGCCATTTCTGTTGCAAAATTTCTTGCCTGGATCGTCTGATAGTGGCCGCATGGACCGGCGCGGCCGGACGGCTTTGCTCCCGCTTTGCAGATGGACCTGAAACTTCGTCCCAATCTGGTAAACCTTCTTCTAGCGTTTGGCGCGCTGTTTTTGATCACGGGATGTTTTTGCAGTTCGTCGCGGGAACCTGAGGTGGAACAGCCTGATGTTTATATTGACGAATCAAACACAGCCGCATCGAACAAAACTCTGGCGCCGGCGCCTTCGGCACCAAAGCAGGACGAAGGAGATTTCATCGTCGAACACCTGGAGATAGAAACACCCAGATATAAGGAGATCGACAGACAGGTAAAGGAAGCTAAGCTTTTGGAAAATGCCGCCGATAAGCTGAACCAGGCGTTTGCCTTGCCGCGAAACATCTATCTCCGCACGAAGGACTGCAAAGAGGTCAATGCCTTTTATGACACGAACGACGCCTCGGTGACAATGTGCTACGAGCTTATGGAAGACCTCTACCGGACCTTCAAAAAGAGCGGCATATCGGACGATCAGGCGTATCGGAAGATGAATGATGCCGTGCGGTTTGTCTTTCTTCACGAAATAGCTCACGCACTTATCGATCAATACAAACTTCCCGTTGCCGGCAATGAAGAAGACGCGGCCGACCGATGCTCGGCTTACATAAATCTAAAGGAACTTGGCGATGAAGGTTTGCGGGCGGTTTACGCCGCGTCCGACGCATTTGCCATTGAATCAAAACAAGGCGACAATCGTGAACGCAGCCTTGCCGACGAACATTTGCTGCAGGAACAAAGATTCTACAATTCACTGTGCATGATCTACGGATCTGACCCAAAGAAACACCAAACGATCGTGGACAAGGGCTATCTGCCAAAAGAACGGGCGACACGCTGTCAGTGGGAATATCAACGGGCCGTGGACAGTTGGATCAAATTGCTTGAACCCTGGCGAAAGAATTGAACAGTTTTTATTTTTATTCTGGAGAGACCTCAAATGAAAAAACTCGCAACTTCCCTGTTTTTTGGAAAAGATGCCCGCTTAAGCGGCCTGATCGCTTTCGCGATAGTTGGCGCGATCGCTCTTGGCTGCACGTGTTCTAAAGAGTTTGGCACAACCAGCAATTCGAGCACGTCAAATAGCTCAACGACAGGCAACTCAACCACGACGACAACTGAAACAGATACGGATTCGAACGGCATTCCGTCAGATCCGACGCTGCAAGCTCTTGTCAAAGAAACGACCGCCGATTTTGCACAGGCGCTTGATACAAATGACTTCAGCGAGATCTACGAAAATGCCTCGTCTGATTTTAAGAGCACATACACCGAAGATCAGATGGCCGACGTTTTCAAAGAATTCGTGCAAAAGAAAAAACTGATCCTGCCAAGCCTGAACAAAGTCCCGGCCGCCTCCGCCGACTTCTCGCCTGCCCCAAGCATCCGGCAGGAAAAGGGCCTTGATATTCTGGTACTCGAAGGAAAATTCCCGACCAAACCGCTGAACGTTAAATTCGAGTACGAATATGTTAGGCGCGATGGAGAATGGAAACTTCTTAAACTGGTCGTAAATATGTAAACCTTTTATCGATCTTGAGTTTTGTCAAAGGCGGCCAAGCGGCTGCCTTTTTGCCTTTTGGACGCCGGACAGCTAAAATTGGGCTTTCGATCAGATCACACGGCCGTGTTCGGCGGCGTTCTCAGCATATGAAAATTCACGAGTATCAAGGCAAGGCACTTCTTAAAGAATACGGCGTCCCGGTCCCGCGCGGAATTGTCGCCCGGACTGCGGAAGAGGCCGAAGCGGCGGCACGCGAACTTGGCACGGACATCGTAGTTGTAAAGGCACAGATCCACGCAGGAGGCCGGGGAAAAGGCGGCGGCGTAAAGCTTGCAAAATCTCCCGCCGAGGCGAAAGAGATAGCGGGCCAGATGCTTGGGATGATGCTTGTAACACATCAAACAGGCCCCGAAGGCCGCGAGGTGAAAACGCTGCTCATCGAAGAAGGATTGCCGATCGACCGCGAGTTTTATTTGGCGGTCACGCTCGACCGCGTGACCGGCCGCAACGTGTTCATGGCGTCGAAAGCCGGCGGAATGGACATTGAAAAGGTGGCTGAGGAAACGCCGGAATTGATCCTGAAAGAAACGATCGATCCTTCGGTCGGCCTGCGTCCTTTTCAGGCGCGTAAGCTCGCATTTGGCCTCGGCATTCCAAATGATCTTATCAATCAGGCGGCGAAATTTATGCTGACGCTATATGACGCTTACGAAAAAATGGACGCGTCGCTGCTTGAGATAAATCCTTTTTTGCTCACGAAGGACAATCGGCTGATCGCGCTCGACGCAAAGGTAAATTTTGACGACAACGCAATGTTCCGGCATAAGGATTATGCAGAACTTCGTGACCTGAACGAGGAAGAACCGCTCGAGATCGAGGCTTCGAAATACGATCTCAATTACATAAAGCTCGACGGCAACATCGGCTGTATGGTGAACGGCGCGGGCCTGGCGATGGCGACAATGGACATCATCAAACTCGCCGGCGGCGAACCTGCGAACTTCCTCGATGTAGGCGGCGGTGCTTCGCAGGAACGCGTCGAACAAGCGTTCAAAATTCTACTCGCCGATGACAACGTAAAGGCAGTTTTGATAAACATCTTCGGCGGCATTGTCCGCTGCGATATGGTGGCAAACGGTGTGGTCGCCGCCGCCAAAAATCTCGGCGTCTCGGTCCCGATCGTCGCCCGGCTCGAAGGCACAAACGTCGAAGAAGGCCGCCGCGTCCTCCGCGATTCCGGCATCGGCATCATCCCCGCAGAAGGAATGAACGACGCCGCCGAAAAAGTAGTCTCCGCCGCTAACGCGGAGTTTTAGATTGTCCAACAAACTTTAGTTTGTTGCTCATGAATACGTGAAACCAACGCTCGTCAAACTAAAGTTTGACGGACACACGCTGTCCAACAAGCTTTAGTTTGTTGCTTCTCGAAGATCGTCAAACTAAAGTTTGACGGACAGGCGGCAAAGCAACCATTTCCGACACTCACTTCATCCATTAGGCCAGATCGCCAACTCTGTTCAGAGGAAATAAAAACAATGAAACGAATTCTCACGCTCCTTACGCTATTGGTGTGCGCATTTTCGGGGTTTTCGCAAACAAATAAAACACGGAGACCCAATGCGACACAAACCATGCAAAACGCCGCACCCGTGACCAATACAAACACGCTGCCGATCCGCCGTGTCATCCTGTATTCCAACGGCGTAGCCTACATCGAACGCCGCGGCATCGTAACCGGCAATGCGGAAGTAAACCTCTCATTCAAACAGTCGCAAGTCGATGACGTCCTAAAATCGATGGTCGTCCTAGACCTCGGCAAAGGCAAGATCGGCGCCGTCAGCTACAACTCATCCGCGCCGGTTGCCGCGCGCATGGCGGAGATACCTTTTTCGGTCGATCCGGTAACGCCCGAAGGCGGCGGTTTGGCCGGTGTGCTCTCGCAGATGCAGGGAGCGAAGGTTTCGGTTGCGACCGCACAGGGCAACAACGTCGGCTCGATCCTGACCGTTGAACGAAAAACGATCAGAGGCGAAAAGGAGACGTTTGTCACGAATGTGCTTGTCATTGCCTCGGACAATG
The DNA here is from genome assembly GCA_020846885.1 of Acidobacteriota bacterium. Taxonomy (GTDB): domain Bacteria; phylum Acidobacteriota; class Blastocatellia; order Pyrinomonadales; family Pyrinomonadaceae; genus OLB17. The sequence continues at coordinate 3,730 of JADLDC010000375.1, forward strand.
GCGAAATATCCAGCTTCGATCTCAAAGATGTTCGCGGCCTAAAGCTTTTGGACGAAGGGGCTCGGAACGATCTAAACGAATTCGCCAGCGCGACTGCTTCCGCTAGAAGGCTTGATGCAAAAACTATCACAGTAACAAGTGAAGGCGCCGGCCAGCGTGAAATGATCGTCAGCTATACAATCGCCGCTCCGATCTGGAAAACGACATACCGCGTTGTGCTGGACGAAGCCGGAAAGCCCTTTTTTCAGGGTTGGGCGATCGTCGATAATATAAGCGAAGAAGATTGGAACGCGGTCAGCATGTCGCTCGTTTCTGGCTCGCCGGTCTCGTTCATCCAGAACCTTCAAAAACCGTTTTATCGATATCGGCCCGTCATTCCAATGCCGCAGGACCTTCAACTTCGGCCGCAAGTTTACGAACCGCAAAGCGGCACCGGCAGCGGCAGCGGCATCGGCGGTTCGGCGATCGCGGGCGTTGTTACGGACGCGAACGGCGCCGTCGTGTCCGGAGCATCCGTGACGCTTAGGAACGAGTCGAACGGGCAAACATTCTCGACCTCGACCGAATCGGATGGAAGCTTCGCAAGGGACAATTTGCCGAGCGGAAGTTATTCGGTGGTCGTCAATTCACCCGGGTTTAGAACCCTGAATGTTCAAAATACGCCGTTGGGCCGGACTCTTAAGTTGCAGATCGAGGTCGGCAGCCTTTCCTCAACCGTGAACGTTACAGCAAGCCAGGTCGAAACACTTCCTCGTGGAAGCGGTTTCACTTCATTGTTGAAGGTGGCACCGGGCTTTGCGGTCAACGGCGCTTCGGGTGCGGAAAACGAACTTGTGATCGACGGTCAAGAGGTTGCGAACTTTCGAGCCGGTCAGCTTAGCAACACTCGTGTAAGCGATGCCCTTACGTCGGGAAATTCCGGCATCACAGCCGCTGCCACCGGAGATGAGATCGGCGATCTTTTCGAATACCGAATCGCGCAGCCTGTCACGGTGCTCCGCAACCGCTCGGCTCTCATTCCGATTGTCCAGACACAGATGGAAGGCGAACGCGTCGCGGTCTATAACGAATCGGTCAGAACCGACCGGCCTTTCAGCGGCGTGCTGCTGAAAAACACGACCGATCTTACGCTCGAAGCCGGCAGCATGACCGTCCTCGACGGCAACGCCTATGCCGGCGAAGCCCTGATGGACCGTCTAAAGGCGAAGGAGCAGCGGCTTATATCGTTCGCACTCGATCTCGGAACGCGGGTCACTGTGAGGCCAAAGGATACACGCGAACCGGCGAAATTGATAAAGGCATCGCGAGGCATTTTCGAGGTCCATTTTTTCCGCACGGAGGAAAAGGTCTATCAAATTTCGAACCAGACCGAACACGCAAAGACGGTGTATATTGAATTCCCTATCCGCCATGGTTGGGAGCTTTCCGGCGACACCCAGAAACCTGATTATTCGACCCAAAGTTTTTATCGCTTTCGCGTTGAGCTAAAAGGATTTGAGGACAAAGAAGTAAAGATCGGCCTGAGGCAGCCATTGATGGAAAGCTACCAAATCGGCTCGGTAACGCGACAGCAGCTTGACCTGTTCCTAACGCGGCGATACATCGACGAAGCCACAAAGGAACGCCTTTCAAAACTGATAGAGCTTCGTGAAAAGATCGGCTCGCTCGAGGCGAGGCTTGAATCATTTGACGACGAGGTCGATAAGATCGAAGCCGATCAAAAACGACTTCGCGAGAACATCGAATCGCTCTCAAAAACCGCCGAGGCGAAGGCGTTGATCGCGCGTTACATCACTAAAGCAGGTGAGCAGGAAACGCGGCTTGAGGAAATGGAAAAAGAACGCAAAACGATAACCTCCGAGAAAGAAAAACTCGAAGCCGAACCTGCTCTGGCGATAAGGACATTTGAGATAAATTAGTGTCCGGCACCCGCTCGTCAAACTAAAGTTTGACGGACACCCTGTCCAACAAACTTTAGTTTGTTGCTCTTGGATGTGCCAAAGCAAAGTTCGTCAAACTAAAGTTTGACGGACATTTAACGGACAGTTGGCGGACAGTTTTCCGACTTTATTCGTACGAATCTATTAATCGAGGAGCCAGATAGTTTCCGGGCCAATCTCTCCAGTGCTTGACCAAGCCGGCTTTTACGGGATTGTTCAGCGTGTATCGGATGACGCGGTGAAACTCCGCTTCGTTGCGGACATAGTGGTCATAACTTTCTCGTTCCCAGAATGGGCCCGAGCGGCCAAGAGCGATGTTCGCGTTTCGGGCGGTCGATCCTTTAATGCCCTGCATTATTTCGGCCAGTGTCTTTTCGGCACTTTCAAATCGCACTCTTCCCTGTCCTGAAACTTCGGTCAGATTTCGCTCGGAAATATTTGGTTTGAAGACGATATGGGCATGGTTGGACATAATTGAATAAGCGTCGAGCCGATACCGTTCAATGTCGCCAGCCATCAATTTTTGTGAAACTATTTCCCTTATTTCTGTCCGCCCAAGCCACATCGGGCCGACCTTTGCGTTATCCAATATTGATTCATACCTGGCAAACCATGTACGGTGAAACTCCAAAAGGCGTTCCATTTGGTCTTTGTCAGTTTGATCCTGCGAAGATCGTGAGCCGACCCTTATCAATTCTTTTTCAAGCCAGATCTTTTCTCGACGATATTGTTCTACGACAGCCTTCGCTATCGACCCTGCAAGCCGAAATGTAACAAACAAAACCGAATCCGGCGGATGTATATGCGGCCGGTTCCGCACATAGAACTGCTTGTATCCAAATTGGCTCATAAACGTCCAACAAACTTTAGTTTGTTGCTCTTAGCTTCGTCAAATGGGCGTTCGTCAAACTAAAGTTTGACGGACATTCCCTGTCCAACAAACTTTAGTTTGTTGCATTTCGTTTCGTCAAATGAGTGTTCGTCAAACTAAAGTTTGACGGGCATTCCCTGTCCAACAAACTTTAGTTTGTTGCTCCTCGTTAGATCAAACGGGTGTTCGTCAAACTAAAGTTTGACGGACATGTTTAGACCTTGATGAAAATTCTCCTCCGATAGAGCAGCCACATGAGGAAGAGCCAGAAGAGGATGAAGCAGATGGCGTAGGCGAGCGATGCGTTTATAGGCGAGGCCCAGGATAGGAAAAGGCTGTTGAATATCCAGCCTTGTAGGGTGGTTTCTTTTCCGTCGGCGCCGGTGATGCGGATCATTCCCATCAGCCTTGCCATGAGGCCGGAAAAGGCGAAAAGGGCGAGGGCGTTGACGCCGAAAATGACAAATGGTTTTGACCAACGCTTATAGCCTTTGACATCGATCAGCCAATAGCAAAAGCCGAGCGTCAAAAGCGCGAGGCCGGATGTATAAAGAACATAGGAGCTTGTCCATAGCGATTTGTTTAGCGGAAATAGAAGGCTCCACGACCAGCCGACGGCGAGAAGCACGGTGCCAAAAAAGAAAAGCCCGACCGCCTTGTCAGAACCGGGAGCGGTAGCGACTGGTTGGCCCGCTGATCCCGATTCATCGCTCGGAGGGCCAAGCAACTGGCCGCCCGCTGACGCAGGCGGTTCTGACTTGAGCCAAATGCCCGTGAGCACGCCGGAGATCGTCGTCACTAGTGCCGGGATCGTTGAAAGTATTCCTTCCGGGTCGAATACTTTTGCCTGGCGCCACATGTGGCTTTCGGTCAGGATCGTCCGGTCGAGCCAGGCGGCGAGGTTGCATGCTTTGTCGTCGATCGTCGTGATCTCGCACCCCGGAACGGCGACCAGTGTCATCAACGCCCAATAAATCAGCAGAAGCGCGATGCCGATGACGGTCTGCTGTTTCCAGTTGGTGTGAAGGAAAATGAGCGAGACGATGAGATAGCATACGGCGATGCGCTGCAGGACGCCGGGAATCCGCATCGTCCCAAAGTTGTACCAGACGATCGGCGTACCCGCGATCCAAAATACCGCCAACAGCAACGCTGACACACCCGCGACGATCGCCGCCTGAGTTCGTTTGCCCCAAAGATAAAGAAACAATGCCGCGGAGAAAGACAGAACTAAAATGATCTTGACGAGATATGGTATCTCGGTCTTGCCGAAATCGAAGAACGGGATCATCGAGATCAGCAGGCCGACGACGAATATAGACACCGAACGCGAGACGATCTTTACATAAACATCACGTGTGATACCCGCTTCCAGCCGTTTTCCCAATGCAATAGGAATGGCGACGCCGACGATGAACAAGAAGAACGGAAAGATATAATCCGTCGGGGTGATCCCGTGCCATTCCGCATGTTTGAGCGGCCCGTAGATCGCCGACCATGTGCCCGGATTATTGACAAGCACCATTCCCGCGATCGTCATCCCGCGAAAGACATCAAGCGATACCAGACGTTGAGGTGAAGCAGGTGTCATCTAAAGAAATTTTTGCCCGCGAATAACACGAATTTCTCTAATAAGAGATAAATCCCGCTAAGCGGCCGAACTCGAATTTGAATTTGAATGGTATTTCTTTGCCTCTATTCGCGTAATTCGCAGGCAAGATCTTCCCTACCAGCCGTTCCGCTCGCGAGTGCCGGTTATGTGTGCCGTGTGGTGAAGCGAATGCCAGGCGTAAAGTCCAAGAACCTTTTCTAATTTCCAATTGCCTGTTTCGGGATGGATGAACTCACTCTCAAAATCGGCATCAGTCATATTTTGCAGAAGCTTAGCCCAACGGGCATGAACGCCGTCGATTATCGCCAGCGAAACATCGACCGGCAGTTTGCTGTCCGCCAGTTCCGCCCAGCGGTCTTCGTAATATGGCCTTATAGTCGGTGCTTCGTCCTCGGTCAACGCCAGTTTGAACCGGCAAAGCGAATTGATATGGCTGTCCGCGATATGATGCACCGTTTGTCGAAGCGTCCAGCCTTCAGGCCGGTATGGCGTATCAAGCTGCTCATCGGTCAATCCGTCGACCGCGGCCCGTATATTTGCCGGCAGGTCAGCGATAGTCTTTATGTTTTCTTCGCGTGAAGCATAAGCCGCCGCATCGAATTTGCCGATCGGAAAACGCGGGTCATGCTCTTGGGTTGCTTGGATCATATTAGTTTTGGATCTCAAATTTCGAATTTTGGATCTCAGCCGCCGTAATAGTTTTCGAACCTGGTGAATTCTTTCAGGAACGCAAGTTTTATCGTGCCGGTCGGGCCGTTTCTTTGTTTTGAGATTATAAGCTCTGCCATTCCTGCGTTCTCGTCCGACGGCTTATAGTAATCCTCGCGGTAAATGAATGCAACGACGTCCGCGTCCTGTTCTATTGAGCCGGATTCGCGCAGATCTGACATCAAAGGTTTTGGCGGATTGCGTGCCTCCGGCGCACGCGAAAGCTGCGAAAGTGCTATGACCGGAACATTCATCTCTTTCGCGAGTCCCTTTAATTCACGCGAGATCTGCGAAACTTCCTGCTGGCGCGATTCAGAACGCCCGGCGGACATAAGCTGAAGATAATCGACCACGATCAGGTCAAGGCGTTTTTGCTCGGCTGCGAGCCGTCGGGCCTTTGCACGCATCTCCAGGACCGAAATTCCCGGCGTGTCGTCAATGAACATTCTCGCTTCGGCCAATGTCCCGATCGCACGGGCAAGCCGTTCCCACTCATCCCGCGAAAGAATGCCCCGGCGAAACCGGGAGGCGTCCACCTTTGCCTCGGACGCCATCATACGCATTACCAATTGCTCCTTTGACATCTCGAGCGAAAAAAAGCCGACCACGGCCTTTTCGTCTATCGCCGCGTTCTGAGCAATGGTCAGGCACAGCGCCGTCTTTCCCATCGAAGGCCGTGCGGCGACAATGATCAGATCGCTCGGCTGCAGGCCGGAGGTCATCTCGTCCAATTCCCGAAAACCCGTTGGAAGTCCCGTCAGAGCGCTCGAATCGCGCTTGGAGTATTCTTCGACCTTTGCGAGCACCTTGGCCGCAACCGGCTGGACGTGGGCAAAGCCTTCGGCTGCCCGGCGTTCAGCAAGCGCAAAGATCATCTGCTCCGCATGATCCAGGATCACATTCGCGTCGTCCTCTTCTTCAAGGGCTTCACTCGTGATCTGGTTGCATGTGCGAATTAAGTTCCGTATGACCGCCTTATCCCGCACTACGTCAATGTAGCCGGTCAGATCGGTGAAGTGCGGGAGTCCGTAGGTCAGATTGGTAACCGCCGAAACACCACCGATCGATTCAAGCGAGCCTTCTTTCTTCAATTCCTCGCCGAGCAGGATCGGATCAATGACCTTTGAGCTCTCGAACAGCGCGATCATCGCTCCAAAGATGCGGCGGTTGAGCGGCGAGTAAAAATCGGTCGGCTTCAACTGCTCGACAGCGTGCGTAATAAGCGAATTGTCGAGCAGGATGGCGCCCAGTATTGCCCGCTCGCTGTCTTCGCTCGAAGGCAGCGGGCGTTCAAGAAACTGTTCACGTTGTCGTACTTCGGAAAGGGCAGCCATCGTCAATTGAACCTCGTTGCAGATTAAAATGATAGCTTCAAGTGCGAGACAGTTTCAAAATGGGTTTCGCGATTTTTTCGCGCGGTTTTCCACAAGTTTTACACAGCAAAACCGCGTTCGGCTAGTCGCCTAAGTACGCTCATACAAAGGGCTTATTGTTTTGCGGCAGACAAGGACGAAGCTTTGGTCAGGCGCGGACACGGCGTTTGCGGACAGCAAAATCGTAAACGCGCTGCTCAAACAAACTGCGTGGTTGAAATCGCTTTTGAAAAACACTCTTCGCAAGGCGAAGTATTTTGCCCGGCGCCCGCAGATAACTCAAACCGTAGAACAACGACATTCCCAGAACGCGGAAGAAAACGATCTCTGAAGAGCTCACATTTCGGCAAAACGTCCTGGTAACAGTGAAATCGAATTGCGTCATCAGGTTGCCAAAGTATTCATCATCTATTTCACCGATCGCTCCTTCATCCTGTAGCTCGCGAAACAGTTCCGAACCCGGGTAAGGCGAAAACGCCGTGATATTGCAATCGTCCACCTTCAAAAACGCCAGCTTGAAAACGAACAAAAGCGTTTGGATGATATCCTTCCGGGTCTCAGCCGGAAATCCGACAATAAAATTTACCTTTGTGACAATGCCGTGTTTGACCGCGATCTTGATCGAACGCTCAAGGTTGTCTAGGTTGACGCGTTTCTTGATCATCTCAAGCGTACGCTTCGAACCGCTTTCCGGAGCATAGACCAAAAATTCGCAGCCGGTCCGGGCAAGCCCGCCGATCACCTCATCATCCAGGCATTCTGAACGTGTGCCTGAAGGGAGCTGCCAAGTTACATTCAGCTTACGCTTCTCTAATTCCGCGATGAACTGAAGTATCCACTCACGTTTGACGATCGCGGTCAGGTCGTAAAAATCGACGCTGTTGATCTGATATTTCTGAACGTAATCTTCGATCTCATCGACCACATCCTCGACGGGGCGCATTACATACCGCGTCGTCCACATGGTAGGATTCGAGCAGAAAGTACATTGGTACGGGCAACCCCTCGTCGCAAGCATTGCCATATTGCGGCCGTGGCTGATGCCCATTGTGAAATTTGGCTGAAAATAAGGCTCGACATCTATCAAGTGCCACGCGGGCCGCGGCATCTCTTTTATGTCACCCATCCGCGCCGAAAGCGATGCTTCGATGAACACATCGTTCGCAAGATAGGCGACGCCCGCCACTTCTTCAGGCCTTTGCCCGGTGCGAATACGGTGGACGACATCCAGAAGCGTCAGTTCGCCCTCGCCGCGGACGACATAATCGATCGCGGGACAATCACGCAGGGTGTATTCAGGCATCGCCGTCGGATGTTCGCCGCCAACGATGATGACCGCGTCGGGAAAAGCCGCCGCAACCTGATCAACATAATCGCGCACCTGCGGCCATTCCTGCGAGAACATTATCGACACGCCAATGATGTCCGATGCCGGATCGATCATCCCGATCGAACGCTGGATATCTAAGCCCTGAACTTTGAAACGGCCGTCGGGTGTCAGGCGGATATTGTTCGCGTCCGCACCGCGGCAATCGACTATTTTGGCAATATATCCGGCCTTCTCAAGCGTTGCTCCAAGATACGTCAAGGCTATCGGCAGCGTGAGCGGTGTGCTGTACGAATTCTTCGAAAAATACACCGGCGGAGCAATTAGCGTGATCACCTTTTTCGAAGTCGGATCCGGATTCGCAAAGACGGTGAAGGCATCGCCGACAGCCATTTTGCTCGCGGCACGCCCATACTGAACGTTCTTTGGCGGTGCTTCGCGTTTGTCCAGGACTTTTGTGATCAGCTGCGGATCAAGTGACGACATAACATCAATGATTATATACGAAAACTGACGTGTCAATCGCGCTGCATTTCGATCGGTGAACCGGAGTCAGCAAGCATCAACTGCTCCGCTGAATGGGCCGAACAGAAAAAGCCAGCTGACAGCTATGGCGGATAGCTGCTAGCTGGCTCCAAGGCTGCCCAAATGTATCCCTTATGCCTCCGCCTCTTCCGCAGGCGATTCGGCGGCCGAAGCTTCAGTTGCCTCAGCTTTCGGCTTCCTTCCCTTTTTCTCCGGCTTTGCCTCGACGGCCTCGCCGCCTTCGGCCGTGACCGTCACAGGGATCTCGATAGTCACTTCACGATGCAGGCGGACCTTGACGGCGTACTCGCCCGTCTCCTTGATCGGGTCACGCAGGCTGATCTTTTTGCGATCGATCTCGTAACCTTTCGATTGCAAGGCGGCTGCGATGTCGATCGACGTCACGGAACCAAACAAGGTTCCGCCTTCGCCTGCCTTACGCTCGAAGTCGAGCGCGACCGAGCTCATCTGGTCTTTCTGCGCCTCGGCGGTGGCTTTTTCGATCGCGGCCTTTTTTAGCAAGGCCGCCCGTTCGCCTTCGATCTGCCGAATATTACCCTTGGTCGCAAGCGACGCCAGGCCCTGCGGCAGGAGATAGTTGCGGGCATAGCCGGCACGTACCTTAACGATCTCGCCTCGGCCGCCAAGTGTTTCAATATCTTCTCTTAATAAAACTGTTGTAGATGCCATGATATTTGTTCCTCTCTCGTACCGCGGCTGTTGAAGGCCGCGGCGACAGGCTGACAGCCTATCGTACGATCATTCAGATACGTACGGCAGCAATGCCATCGAACGCGCCCGTTTGATCGCGGTAGCTACGCGACGCTGGTCCTTTGCCGAGATGCCTGAAATCCGTCGGGGCATTATCTTGCCGCGTTCCGGAATGAACTGCCGCAGAAAATCGACATCGCGCCAGTCAACATAATCCGGCACGATCTGCCGCGGACGCCTCCGCTGGTATCGGCGCGGCGCCTTGTCGCCGAACATCTCGTCGCCAAAGGGCTCTCTTTGCTCAAATTCGTTCTCAACCATATTTTCTCCTTACAGGATTATTCCTGCACCTCCGCGGCCGGCTCCGAGGCCTGTTCTTCGGTTGCGCGGAAGCGGGCACGCTGGGCGGAGCGCTTTTCACGCTTTGCGCGCATCTTGTCGGCACGTTTGCGGTCTTCGTCAACGCGGACAGTGATATACCGCATGATCATATCGTTGACCCGCATGCGGCGTTCAAGCTCCATGATCTCCTGGCCGCTGCCGTCGATCTCAAAAAGGACATAGTGCCCTTCGGTGCGCTTCTTTATCGGGTACGCGAGCGTTCGCTGCCCGATATCGTCCATTCGAACAACCGTGCCGCCCTGCTTCTCAACAAGCTGGCCGACAGCTTCATTCAGCTTGCCGATCCGATCGACCGGTGTGTCCGGGTCGATGATGTACATTACTTCGTATGTTCTGTTCGCCAATGTAAACTCCTCCTTTTGGCTCTCAAGCCTCAACCGGTCAGGATGAAGCAAGAAGGTCTTTCGTATTTGCAATATCCGATCTCAGATTTGCAATTTCGTACTCTTCATTCGCAAATCGTAATTCGCAAATCAATTGAATTCCGCCATCGCCCTGTCCACTCCATCTTTCACGATGGCAAGGACCGCGTCGGCGCTTGTTCTCAAAATCTCGTTGACCTTTTCGGCCTCAGCTTTCGAGAACCGTTCAAGCACGAAGTTTTTCGTGTCCGATATTGGATGCTCAGGCTGAATGCCGATCCTTAGCCGTGTGAACTCATTCGTTCCTAACCTGTCAATTATCGACCTTAAGCCATTCTGCCCGCCATGCGAACCCTGCGTCCTTATTCGGATCTTGCCGAACGGCAACGCAAGGTCGTCAGACACTACGATGAGCCTTTTTCCGCTTCGCTCGTCTTTCTGAAGCAGGCATTTCACGGCCTCGCCGCTTAGGTTCATATAGGTCTGCGGCTTAGCGAATTCGACGACCGTTCCCGTGATATCCGCCCGGCCGATCAACGCCCGGCATTCGGTGCGTTTTATCTGGACGCCGTATTCGGCCGCCATCAGATCGACCAGCATGAACCCGAGGTTGTGCCGGGTCTTTTCATACTCGCTCCCCGGATTTCCGAGGCCGACGA
>JADLDC010000376.1 GCA_020846885.1 Acidobacteriota bacterium
CGCAGCAGATAGCCAAGCTTTTCCAATCTGAGAACCCGCAGACCGTTGCGGTAGTGCTGGCCCACCTTGACGCCGCAACCGCGTCAAATGTACTTCAACAGCTTCCCGAATCGCAGCGTGGCGATGTGGTGCTGAGGCTCGCCGGGCTCCAAACGGTTTCGCAGGATGTCGTTAAGCGAATTGCCGGCATTCTTAACCAAAAACTTTCAGCCATTAGCGGCCACAGCCGCACGAGCGTTGGCGGCGTGCGTGCCGTGGCCGACATCTGCAACCATCTGGACCGCGAAACCATGCGTGTGATGCTTGAGCAGTTGGAAGGCGAGCATCCTGAGCTTTCGCTCGAGATCCGCAATTTGATGGTGACATTCGAGGACATCCTCCTTGTTGACGATGTCGGGATTCGTGAGATCCTCCAGCGGGCGGACAAGAAGGTACTTGCACTTGCATTAAAAGGCACAATGCCGGAATTACAGGAACGGTTCTTTACAAACATGTCCGGCCGTGCTGTCGAGATGATGAAGGAAGAAATGGACTTTATGGGCCAGGTCAAGCTAAAGGACGTGACCGGCGCCCAGCGTGAAGTTGTCGAGATCTTGCGGCAGCTCGACGAGCAAGGCGTTATCAGCCTCTCAGGCGGCGGAGGTGCGGACGAATATGTCAGCTAAGGTCATCAAATGCAAAGAGCCGATCGAACTTAGTTCGCTGCCGATACCGGAACTCGGCGAGAACGGCGGCGGCGCGGTTAGCGGTACGTTCGTCGTCCCTATGTTTGACCCAACGGCCCCGCAGCCCGAACCGGTCGCTGAAACGCCGTTGATCCCCGAGACGCCTGAAGAGGTCCTCGACCGCGCAAGGCGGAAGGCCGCGCAGATCGTCGCTGAGGCGCAGGAAAATACAAGGCTTCTCGAACAGGCCGCCCTTGAAAAGGCACAGATCGAAGCTCAGGCGTCGTTCGAATCCGAGATCGAGGCAAGGCTGTCGGAAGTGCGCTCGCAGCTTGCTGGGACATTGGAAAGGCTTTCGCGGCTTGCCGGCGAAATGACCGGCCACGTCGAATCCGATCTTGTCGAACTTGCCATTCAGATAGCAAAAAAGATCGTTCGCCGCGAGGTCACGGTCGATAAAGAAATAGCCGTGACGCTCGTCCGCGTCTCGCTGTCCAAACTAAATCAGCGTACCGCGGCCGAGGTACATCTCAATCCGGATGACCTTGCCTATATCAATTCTCGGCTGGATTCCCTCCAGTTTCGCGGAGCTTTGACGCTAGTCGAAGATCCGTCAATCTCTCCCGGCGGCTGCCTCGTCCACACAGAAACCGGCGATATCGACGCCCGCATCGAATCGCAATTCGACGAGATCGCCGTCGGCCTTCTCACCTGAACATGCTAGCTGCATACGCCAAAAAACTCGCATCCATCGAAACCCTCAAATCGATAGGCCGCGTCACTCGCGCCGTCGGGTTGGTTATCGAATCGCAAGGCCCGGCCGTGGCTGTTGGCGACCTCTGCTATCTACAAACGGCAAACGGCGATCGCAGCGTAATGCTCGAGGCGGTCGGATTTCGCGATAATCATGTTTTGCTGATGCCCCTCGGACAAATGCCGCCCGTTCGGGTCGGCGATATGATCATCGCGGCTGGTGTAAAAAGTGAGATACCGGTCGGCGAATTTCTCCTTGGCCGGACGATCGATGCCCTCGGCCGGCCGCTCGATGGCCTTGCTGAGCTCACGCCGGAAGGCGAGTCTTATCCGCTAAACCGAAACACAACAAATCCGCTGATGCGTGCCAACATCGACGAACCGCTCGAAACGGGTGTTCGCGTGATCGACGGCCTGTTGACAATAGGGGCCGGACAGCGAATAGGCATTTTTGGCGGATCTGGTGTCGGAAAATCAACACTTCTCGGAATGATGGCAAAGCGTTCCGCCGCTGATGTTAACGTCATCGCTCTGATCGGCGAGCGTGGGCGTGAAGTTAGAGAGTTCATCGAGAACGAACTTGGCGAAGAAGGCATGAAACGCAGCGTCCTGGTCGTTTCTACTTCGGATGATTCCGCTCTAGTCCGCATTCGCGCCGCAATGGCGGCAACAGCTATCGCGGAATATTTCAAGGATCAGGGCTCGAACGTACTGCTGATCATGGATTCGGTAACACGGTTCTGCATGGCCCAGCGCGAGATCGGGTTGGCGGCGGGCGAGCCGCCTTCGTCAAAGGGTTACACGCCGTCAGTGTTTGCCCTGCTTCCAAAGCTTCTCGAACGCGCCGGAAAATTCGATGGCGGCGGGTCGATAACCGCCTTTTACACCGTACTTGTTGAAGGTGACGATATGAATGAGCCGATCGCTGACGCGGTCCGCTCTATCCTGGATGGCCACATCGTGCTTTCACGCTCACTTGCGGCACAGAATCATTATCCCTGCATCGATGTCCTTCACAGCAATTCACGGCTTTTTTCCGCGATCGCGGAACCCGATCACCGCGACAAAGCCGGCAAGGTGCGCGAGCTGATAGCCGCTTATGAAAAAGCTGAAGACCTGATAAACATTGGTGCCTACCAAACCGGCAGCAACAGGTTCATCGACCTCGCGATCGCCCGCCGTGACGAGATCCTGAGCTTTCTGAAACAGGAGCGTGAGGAACCTTCCCGTTTGACCGAGAGCATTGAAAAACTGTTAAAGATCGAAACCGCATGAAGAAGTTCAAATTTACGCTGCAAACCGTTCACAAAGTTCGCGAGCTGAAAAGCGAGCAGGAAAACCTGAC
>JADLDC010000377.1 GCA_020846885.1 Acidobacteriota bacterium
CCATTGCCTTCTTGAAAAGTTCGCGGTCTTCGCCGACCTTAATGGCATCGACATTCGCCCCGATCAGTTTGACGCCGTATTTATCAAGGATTCCCCGTTCATAAAGCTCGACCGAAAGATTCAGGCCCGTCTGTCCGCCAACCGTTGGGAGCAAAGCGTCCGGCCGTTCCTTCTCTATGATCGCTGCTACCGTTTCGACCGTCAGGGGCTCGATGTATGTACGGTCCGCCATCTCAGGATCGGTCATGATCGTAGCAGGATTCGAATTTACCAGTACGACCTCAAATCCTTCGTCCCTCAGCGCGCGGCACGCCTGCGTTCCCGAGTAATCAAACTCGCAGGCCTGCCCGATCACAATTGGCCCCGACCCGATTATCAGGACCTTATGAATATCAGTTCTTTTCGGCATCAGTTTATTCGGCTCAAACTAAAGAGTATACCCGATTCGGGCGTGCCCTCTAAAATAAGGGCCGGAATTTGCGGTGTCCGATATTCGCGACTGTGATACAGACGAGGACCCAAAGATCTCGCATTCTTTTTCGATTTCGTTGTTATGGATCTTGGTCGTTGTGTTCGTGCGGAGAAAGGGTCCGAACCACGACCCAATAAATGTCATACAGATCCATTTTTCTAGACACATGGTTCGGTACCGAAGTTATTATCCAAATTGACCCGCTCGATCGGCCTCGCGGAACGCCCCCTAGGCCGCCTGCGACTTGCCGAGCGAGGCGTTAAGCGTTATGTCGGTCGCCGCCAGGGCACGGCTGATAGGACAGCCTTTCTTCACGTCTTCCGCAACCTGGGTGAAATCTCCGGACGAAATGCCCGGGACCTCAGCGGCGGTCGAAAGGTCGATCCGGTTGATCTTAAACCCCGCGTCGTCCTTGCCGAGAAACACCTTGGCTTCGGTCCTTATGCTGCTTGCCGGTGTGCCCCGTTTTTCGAGCGCCGCGCCGAGGGCCATTGAGTAGCACCCGGCCAGCGAGGCACCAAGAAGTTCTTCGGGATTCGTTCCCGGCTCATCTTCAAACCGTGTCGAGAATGAGAACGGGCCCTCGAACAAACCGCTTCCCAACGCGATCTTTCCTTTCCCTTCCTTCAATCCGCCGTCCCATTCTGCATTTGCTTTTCGTTCTGCCATTTTGTTTTCCTCCTTGTTTGATCAGCCTTCTTTTGCCATGGGAGAGTTCGGTCAAGATCCTTCTCCGATCCTGACCACGATCTTTCCAAAATGCGAGCCGCTTTTCATATATTCGAGCGCCTCTTTCACTTGGTGAAATTCAAAACTTCGGTCGATGACGGGTTTTAGTTTGTTGGCCGCGATGGCCCGTGTCATTTCCTCGAACATTCGGCGCGAACCCGTAAAGATGCCCTGGAGCCGTATCGACTTCATGAAGACAGGCGTTGGGTTGAATGCGTCGCCGCCGGTCAGTGCTCCTATCATCGCCACATGCCCACCGATCCTCGTCGCGTTGACCGACCGCTGAAGCGTACCTGCCCCGCCTACTTCGACCGTATGGTCAACGCCTTTTTTTTCCGTGAGATCAAGTATCGCTTTGTCCCAATCGGCGGTCTCGCGGTAATTTACCGTTCCATCGACGCCAAGTTCGATAAGTTTCCCGATCTTTTCCGAACTGCTGCTTGTTGCAAAAACCCGTGCTCCAGCCATTTTCGCGAACTGAACGGCAAATATCGAAACGCCGCCGGTACCAAGCGTCAATACAGTTTCGCCCGGCCTTGTCAGTCCGGATTCAACCACGGCATGCCAGGCGGTCAATGCCGCGCATGGAAGTGTTGCGGCCTCTTCAAATGAAAGATGTTCCGGAATCTGAACAACGGATTCCTCGCTAAACGAGCCATATTCGCGGAGGACGCCGTCCCACTGTGCTCCGGCGCCGAGCGACGATCGGCGCTTTTCTTCACTCGATCCGCCGTCAAACCAGCGTTGAGCAAAAATGGGCGTCACGCGGTCGCCAACGTGCCATTTCGTCACCGCATCGCCAATTGCGGCGATCTCGCCGGCGCCGTCTGAGAAAGGGATCGCCGGCCGCTTCATTCGGGGATTGTAAGCGCCCTCGACGACCATGAGGTCACGGTAATTCACCGACGCCGCGTGGAATCGCACGAGAACCTCGTCAGCTCCCGGCGACGGCACCTCGCGCTCGGCCATCCGCAGGTTTCCGATCCCAAATTCTTCTACCTCGTAAACTTTCATTGATCCCACGAAAAAGTCCGCGTTTTTTATATTATACACCGCAGAGGATACTCCAGCTGCTTACCTGCTTTCGAATGACGCGACTTTGAAAATCTTACCGCGGCCAATTTGTGGACTTTGTGTCTTCCCTTCGTGTGCTTTGCGTTTAGGCTCCCTCTTTTCTACCCAAATCCGCATATGCGATACCGACCGATCATTGCAGCAGCCTTAAAACCGTTAAACCAAACTGATATGACCGCAGATAAATGCCGATCAACCCCGATGACAGCGACCACAACGGTGCAGACAGGTCAACGTTGTGAATGCCGCCATGAAAATATGCAAATACCCGCAGTCCCATCAGTTTTTTCTCCCTTTGTTCGTTCAAACTTCCCATGTTCGAAACCCGCCCCTTGTTCGTTGGACCAAATACAAGCCCGGCCCATATTTGTAACAATTGCCGCTACAGATATGGTCAAATTTTTTATGGCTTTTCCTGTTCGATAACCTCAAGCACACCCTGAAGAGTATGCCGCGAAAGAGTTTCGGCGACCGATCTGTCTATCTGTTTCTGCAAATTGCAAAGGACCGCCTCAATGTTTCGCCCTACCGGGCAATTCTTGTCAGGCGGCTTCCCGTGAAGGGCAAAGACCTCTCCACAAGAAACCGCCCCGTACACCTCAGCCAGTGTGATCCGTTCCGGGCTTCGGGCAAGTTGTGTTCCGCCGGCCGCGCCGGTCTGCGATTCGACCAGCTCGGCCTGTGCCAACTGCCCTAAAAGACGGCGAATGACAACCGGATTGGTATTGACACTACACGCGATCTTCTCCGATTTGATCTTCTCACCCTCATGCCTAGCAAGCACCGTCAATACATGCACCGCCATTGAAAACTGACTATTCGCCGCCATATCTGTAACAAGTTTAGTTACATTTTATATTTCTGTCAAGCGGCTCATTGCGGGTGCGGGTTTCTGCGGATCTATGCACTTACTTGCATGCAGGCTTTTGCAAAATGCGAGAGGCCGGTTCACTGGCCCAGCCTTTGGGCACGGCCGGCCATTGCCCATTTGCTGGGATCTGCCGAGGCAGCCGCGACATTGCTCTCGGTTTCCTTCTTGCCTAAGGCCATCGCGGCGGCGATGACGGCGAGATCTATTTTCTCTCGATCCGCCTTCGGTTCTTTTCGCCGTTCTTTCCAAGCGGAAATAAAGCCTGTATCGAGCCTTCCGGCAACGAATTCCTCATCCTCCATCACCTCACGAAAGAACGGCAATGTCGTGTGGATGCCCGCGATCTCATATTCGGCCAGGGCCCTGCGCATTCGGTCAATGGCCTCGCCGCGGTCTCTGCCGTACGCGGCAAATTTCGAGATCATCGGATCGTAATAGATCGAGACCTCGGCGCCTTCGTAAACGCCGCCGTCGTCGCGAATACCCGGCCCTTGCGGGATGCGAAGGCGCGTTATACGGCCGGGTGACGGAAGAAAGTTGCTTTCGGCGTCCTCGGCATAGATCCGGCATTCGATCGAGTGGCCGGTCAGGCGGACATCTTCCTGGCTAAACGAAAGCGGATAGCCGGCAGCAACGCTGATCTGCTCGCGAACCAGATCGATGCCGGTCACAAGCTCGGTCACCGGATGTTCGACCTGCAGCCGTGTGTTCATCTCAAGAAAGTAGAATGACCGGTCAAGGTCCGAGACCAGAAACTCGACCGTGCCCGCGCCGACGTAATCTACGGCCTTTGCGACCATGACGGCGCAGGCCCCCATCTTTTCGCGAAGTTCGGCCGAATTTATCGGCGACGGGCATTCTTCGATCACTTTCTGATGCCGCCGCTGGATCGAGCATTCGCGTTCGCCTAAGTGAACGTGGTTCCCGTGCGTGTCTGAGAATACCTGTATCTCGATATGCCGCGGACGGACGATAGCCTTTTCGATATAGACGGCGTCGTCGCCAAAACTGGACCGTGCTTCGGAACGGGCAGCTTCGA
>JADLDC010000378.1 GCA_020846885.1 Acidobacteriota bacterium
CCGGCCGATAGCCCGTTTTGCCGACAAACGGATTGTCCTTTGGCACGCTTCCGTCATCGTTGAGCCGAAGCGTCTTGCCGGCCAGCGAACTATTGTCCTGCGCAAGTTCCCAATCGGTCGAATCGCCCGTTGTCACATACAGCTTTCCGTCGGGCCCGAAGCGCGCACGCGTTCCCGCGTGATTCGGCGACGCCGGAATGCCCTCGATGATCACTTTCGGATCGGTGAAGGAGCCGTTGCTGTATTTGTACCGAACAACCTTTACATGTTTGCCGTCGGAGTTGTATGCGTAGGCCAGATATACATAGCCGTTGCTGGGAAACGAAGGATGCAGCGAGATATCCATCAGGCCGCTCTCACCGCTAGGCTCAACGTCAGGCACGACAAAGACGGGTTCGGCCCGCAATTTTCCTTTCTGAATTATCCGTACGCGGCCCGGCCTCTCGGTAAACAGCATGTCGCCGCTCGGCAGCCACGCAAATGCCCACGGCACCTCAAGGCCCTCGGCAACGGTTTCTACGCGAAACTTTTCGTTGTCCGCGCTCTCATAGACCGCGTTCTCGGCCGCGGCCGGCGGGCGGGCATTGGTACAGCCGACAGCAAGGATGGCGTATATGGCCAGGAATAGGATCGAAATGTGCGCCCGCCTGAAATTTAGTTCAAGGTAACTCATAAGCCCTGGGGCGTGCGGGACCGGACAAAATTGATCAGAAACCGATATTCGGCCGGCATCGCCACCGCTGATCGTAACTCGCTTGCGCCGGGACATACAAGGGACTATTCGAGGGCCGCCTCCGGCCCTCGTCGCCTTGGGGGCGTCTGTGCGGTCACGGTTTAGCGTATCTCGAGTTTCCTTCCTTTCGGCTTGGGTTCCGAAATAGGCATTGTTATCTCAAGAACACCGTCATGAAATTCGGCTTTGGCATTATCGCCGTCCGCTCCGTCGGGCACTGGGATCGAGCGGAAGAACGTGCCGTAGTTTCTCTCGGTACGGTAAACACCTTCCTTGTTCTCATTGTGCTCGCTCTTTCGCTCGCCTCGGATGGTGATCCGATCGTTCTCGACCTCGACATTCAAGTCTTCTTTCTTCATTCCCGGAAGGTCCGCTCGGACGATCAATTTATTGTCCCGCTCGAACACCTCAGTTTGAGGCTTCCACCCTGCGGCGGGCTGCAACATGTTCTGGCCGCGCCCGGATAACATCGGAAAAATGCCCTGCCCAAAACCAAAATCGTCAAATAGCCTATCCATCTCGTTACGCAAACTATCGAACAATGAGTAAGGGCTGTTGAACTGTGAACGGCCCGACATTTGCTGACTGCCTCGCGGGGCAAGGCTTTGCGAGGTCGATCCCGCCGGCTTTTGTTCGTTTTCTTTTGTCTGCTTTTCGTTGTGTGTTTCCTGCTTTTGCTTTGTACCTTGTGCCATGAATGTACCTCCTTATAATGGCGTATGTTATTGACCTATCGTTCCGGCGGCCTTTACCGTTGATCCCGGCAGCCCGCCAAATTACTTTGGCTCCACAGGCAAACCATTCGACTTCCATGCATCAAACCCGCCGATCAGCGGATGTACGTTCGTAAATCCATGATCTTCAAAAATGCGCGCCACACGGGTGCTCGAGTGTTCGTCCGGTCAGGTGCAATATGAAACTGCGAACTTGTCGCGGCTTACATCTGCAAGATGATCTTCCGCCTTGTCCGGCGGAATTCTGATGGCTCCTCCCGCCTTTTCCTTGGAGTTGTTCCAAGCATCTTCGGCCCGCGCATCAATGATCGTTATATCCTCTCCGCGCGCCAGCCTTGCCGTAACCTCGCCTGCATCTACCTTTGTCATACTCGCCTCTGTAGCCAAAAGGGCCGTAGAAAGGGCGTGGCGTACGAAGCGCCACGCCCTTTTAAGATCGCGGCTAAGAGCCGGATGATGATTTGCCTTTCGCCTGCGCGCCGGTGGCGGTTTGCGTCGACGCTGCGTTGGGTGCGGCGGTCGATCTAGTGGAAGACGTGTTCGCGCCAACACTCGCTGAATTGACCCGCAAGCGATTCTCGACGTTTTTCACGCCCGAAATATCTTCCGCCAGGTCTTCCGCCAGTCGCTTTTCATAGCGGCTGTCAACAGTGCCTGACAAAGTTACATCGCCGCCGCTGACATCGACATTCACTTCCGTTGCGTCGATATAGTCATAGTCTGTCAGCCTATCGTTGATGTCTTCCTTGATCCGGTCGTCCGACCGCGTGTATCCAGCCGGGCCGCGTCCGCGATGGCCGCCGTTTTGGGCATCCATCCGGCGGCGGCGGGCGGCGTCCTCATCACCGAACCAGGCAGAAACTTCATCGGATGTCTTGTCCCACCAGCCGCGTTCATCATTTTCTTCGCGATCTTGCGTGTAGCCGATCTCCGATGAAGGATAATCGCGCTCGTAGCGGTAGGAATACAGGCCGACATCGGCCCCGCCGTGACCGGCCCAACGATCCTGGCTTCGTACTCGGCCGTAGTCGCCGGAGCGGCCGTCGGAATAACCGCGTCCGGAGTAGGCACCGCCTGTGTACCCGCTCGTATACGAGCCGCCGCGGCGTGTCCGTTCATCGCCTCGATACATTCCGCGATCACTGGCTGATTCGTTTTCCCTATTGTCAGAACTGTATCGGGCCTCATCGTCATAGTCGCGGCCTTCCCATGCCGAGGTCCCATACGGCCGGTCCGCGTTTCCTTCCCCATAGCGGCGGCTTCCGCCAAAATATCTTTCGTCATCCCCGAACGGCCTTGACCCGGAGGCGAACCGCCGCTGTCCAAAACCGGCCCTTCTTGAAGATTCCCGGTCGCGTCTTCCTAGATCCTGTCCATATCTGTTTGCCATTATTGTTCCTCCTTGTTCGTCAAGATCCCTTTAACTATGCGTTCTGCCAGGCCGCCTTGGCCTGCTGTGCCGTTTGGCTGAGCATCACTCGGTTCCGGTCAACCGATTCGACGTCGTTCACGGGTATTCGGTGGTGCCTGCCGTCCGTGGAATCGTCTTTGGTGAGTTTGATCTGGTCGCCCTCGAGATGATCGACCGTGCCTACATGAGCGCCGTCTGACCCGACAACCTCCATGTGTTCTGCAATGTCCATATTCCTGTTCATTTCGTTCTCCTTGTTACCTTGTCCCAGCCTCATTCCGTCGTTGGTATGAAATTCGGTTTGATCAAGCTTCGCGATACGTGAAGCGATCAGTGCCGCAACCGCAATGCCCCCGCCGGCAAAAAGCCCGGCCGTCAGCATCGGATGCATCTTTACTTTTTGATAAACGCTTCGTTCCATAACAAAACGGTCGTCCGATCCGCGTTCGCGAAGGTTTGAATTGGAATGATGAAGGCCGTCACGCCGCCCGGCTGCGGCCGGCTTTCCTGAATCCTGCATCGATTCGGCCGTCCACTCCATAAACTTATCGTTAAGCCGGGGCGTGTATGACGCCATTCCCGAATGGATCGCCGCCATTTCGCCGACAAAGAAATCGCGAACACGATTTTGAGCGCAATACAAGATCGCCTCGGCGACAAGGTCCGGTGAATAGACCGGGGCCGGGACCATTGGCTCGAACGGCAAATAGTTTCGCGCGTTCTCGACGAATGGCGTGTGTATCGAGGTTGGCTTGATAAGAGTTACCGAGATCGGAAGGTTATCGGCCTCAAGCTCCATTCTAAGCGCGTCGGTAAATCCCTTAACGGCGTGTTTGGCCGCTGCGTATATACCGATCAGCGGGACCGGAGCGTCTGAAACTTCACTGCCGAGGTTAATAAGCGCTCCGCCGTTCTCACGTAAATAATCCACTGCGACACGCGAACCATTTACGACGCCCCAAAAATCGGTGTCAAAAAGACGTCTCGCATCATCTTCGGAAATTTCCACTAGTTTTCCGTAAATTGCGACGCCTGCATCATTTACCCATGTGTCGATGCGTCCCCATGCTTCGACCGTTCGGCGTGCCGCCTCGCGCAGGTCAGCTTCGTTTGCGACATCCGCGGCGTGATATTGTGCGATGCCGCCGCTATTGTTTATCTCGTTCGTTAGATCCCGTAACGCTTGTTCATTTCTCGCGATCAACATTAGCCGGGCGCCTTGTTTAGCCGCCATTCGGGCCGTTGTCAGCCCGATCCCGCTGGTCGCGCCTGTGAGCACTATCACCTGATCGCCAATTTCCTTTAACTTCATTGCTGCTTTTCCCCTTTTTCTGGTCTATTTCGGTTTCATGGGCCTGCGGAATTCCGTAAATGAAACGCCGAGGCCCGCATTGCTAGGTCGATTCCGGCTGACAAGAATATCCAGCGCGAGGTTGATTCTCATTGCTGACTTGGGATTCTCAAATTCGCCGGCAAGCGGCGGCCAGGCAAAATTCCTTGTACGTTCTATGTTAAACG